>SKNG01000390.1 GCA_007120685.1 Paracoccaceae bacterium
CGCACCTTCGCCGCGCGCCACCACACCCAGCCCACCAGCGCCGCCAGCATGACCAGCGAGCCGATATAGGCCGCCGAGACCTCGACCGCGTAGCGCCCCAGATCCGGCATCATCCGCCCATCCTCTCGCGCGCGATTAGCGCCTTCATCCGCCGGGCCCGGATTTCGGTCCGCGTGCCGGCCAGCAGCAGCGCCACGAAGATCAGACCGAAGCCCACCATCGCCACATAGAGCGGCGCCTTGTAGGCCCAGTCCATCCGCGTGCCCGGCTGCAACGACAGCGATGCGCCCTGGTGCAGCCCCTGGCTCCAGAAAAACGCCGCATAGCGCGACAGCAGCGCAAAGACCGAGCCCACCAGGCACAGCACCGAGGTCAGATCGGCGGCGGTGTCGGTATCCTCGATCGCGGCCCAGAGTGCCATGTAGCCCAGGTAGAACAGGAACAGGATCAGAAAGGAGGTCAGGCGCGGGTCCCAGGCCCACCAGGTGCCCCACATCGGCTGGCCCCAGACGCCGCCGGTGTAAAGCGCGATCACGGTCATCACCGCGCCCACCGGGGCGGCGGCCTTGGCGGCCAGCGCGCTTACATGGTGGCGGCGGATCAGCCAGATCAGGCTGGCGACCAGCATCATGATCCAGGCATTGATCGCCATCAGCGCGGCGGGGACATGCAGGAAGACGATCTTGACGGTCGAGCCCTGGCGGAAGTCATCCGGCGTGAAGAAGAAGCCCCAGATCAGACCGATGGCGGTCAGGGCCACGGCGGCCACGGCGGTCACCGGCAACAGCCAGTCCGACAGGCGCATGAAGCGCACCGGATTGGCATATTCCCAATAGGATGACGGTTTGGCGGGGCCTGACATGGGGGATATCTAAAGCCTTGCGCAGGGCGCCTCAAGCCACGAGGCCGTGAAAAACGCCGCTTCAGCGCAGGTTTACCCGCAGCGCCAGCGCGGCGGCGAAGGGCAGCAGCGCAGCCGATCCGGCGGTGATGCCGGCCAGCAGCGCCAGCGGCGTGGCGACAGACAAGCCGGCGGCGCCGCGCGTCACCACCTCGGCGCCGAAAACCAGCGTCGGCACGTAAAGCGGCAGCACCAGCAGCGACATCAAGAGCCCGCCGCGCTTCAACCCCACGGTCAGCGCCGCGCCAAAGGCGCCGATCACCGACAGCGCCGGCGTGCCCAAAAGAAGCGACAGCACCAGCCAGCCATAGGCCGGGGCGGGCAGGTTCAGCAGCACCCCCAGCACCGGCGCGGCCAGCACCAGCGGCAGGCCGGTGACCAGCCAGTGCGCGAAAGCCTTCACCGCCACCACGCCTTCCAGCGGCACCGGCGCGGTGGCCAGCAGATCCAGGCTGCCATCTTCATGGTCCAGCGCGAAGATCCGGTCCAGCGACAACAGGCAGGCCAGCAGCGCGCCGACCCACAATATGCCCGGCGCAATTGCCGCCAGCACCTGCGGCGCCGGGCCCACACCCAGCGGCACCAGCACGGCCAGGATCAGGAAGAAGCCCAGCCCCAGGCCAAAGCCGCCGCCGGCGCGGAACGCCAGCCGCAAATCGCGGATCAGGATCGCGCTCATCCGACCCGCTCGTCAAAGGCCGCGTCAAAGCCTTCCAGCGCGCGCGGCGTGGCGCGGAATCGGCTCAGTTCCAGCACCTCGGCCTCGGGCAGGCCCAGATCGACATGCGTGGCGATCAGCGCCGCCCCGCCGCGTGCCAGATGGCCGCGCACCACGCCGGCAAACAGCGAAACCGAACCCGCGTCCAGCGATACCGTCGGCTCGTCCAGCAGCCAGACCGGCCGCCCGGTGACCAGAAGCCGCGCCAGCCCCAGCCGCCTTTTCTGCCCGGCCGAAAGATGCTGCGCCTGCCGGTCCGACAGATCGGCCAGGTTCATCGCCGCCATCGCCTCGCTGACAGCCACCGCCCCGGCCACGCCGCCCTGCCCATGAACCGAGGCCCAGAAGCCCAGGTTCTCGGCCACGCTCAAGACCGCCTTGACCCCGTCGGCATGACCCGCCAGCACCAGACTGTCCGGCGTCGCCGCGATCCGCCCCTCCAGCGCCGGCTGCAGCCCCGCCAGCACGCGCAGAAGCGTCGTCTTGCCGCATCCATTGGGCCCGCGCAACACCAGCGCCCGACCGGCGGGCAGGTCGAAGCCCACCCCCTCCAGCACCGGCACGCCGCCGCGCGCGCATCCCAGCCCCTCAACGCTCAGCAGCACGCCCGCGCCCCTTCATCTTGCCGAAAATACGCCGGGGGGAGTCCCTGCGCAGCAGGGACGGGGGGCAGCGCCCCCCGCGCCGCCTCGTGCCGTTTCCGGCCGATCGCTGCGGCAAGGAGCGGGGAAACGCGCCTTCGAAGGCGCGTGTGAACGGGCTTTCGAAAGCCCGTTTTCCCCCGTCGCCCGCGCGTCCCTGGCCGGTTGACGGGATTGCGTATCACACGCCAATGAGCGCCACCGCGATGCGCCGCCCCTCCGACAGAAGCACATTGTAGGTCCGGCAGGCGGCGGGCGAGGCCATGATCTCCACCCCCAGCCCGGCCTCTTCCAGCGCACTGCGCAGCGCCGGCGGGATATGGCCGATGTCGCCACCCGTGCCGATGAACAGCACATCCACCTGACCGGCCAGCCCCAGCAGCGTATCGGCATCCCCGTACCCGCCCCAGGCCCGCACCAGCCCCGGCGCGATCAGCACCGGCGCCGCATGCGCTTCGCCGCCCAGCCGGAAGAAGCCCGGCCCGTAGCCCTCGATCGGCTGCGCCGCGCCATAGTCGATCTCGTTCAGCCGCATGAGCCCCTCACGGCGCGGTGGAAAACTGCGTGCCGCCCTTGTCCGAATCGCCCTTCGACCAGTCGCGCTTGACGCCCAGCCGCTTTACCACCACGGCGGCCACGAAGACCGATGACCAGGTGCCCACGATCACCCCCCAGATCATCGCAAAGACGAAACCCCGGATCACATCGCCGCCCAGCACGAAAAGCGAGATCAGCGCCAGCAGCGTGGTGACCGAGGTCATCACCGTGCGCGACAGCGTCTCGTTCAGCGACAGGTTCATCACCTCGATCAGCGCGCGTTTCTTGTATTTGATCAGGTTCTCGCGCATCCGGTCAAAGACCACCACGGTATCGTTGAGCGAATAGCCCACGATGGTCAGGATGGCGGCGATGATCGCCAGATCGAAGCGGATCTGCAGCACCGAGAAGAGACCGATGGTCAGCACCACATCGTGCACCAGCGCGGCCACCGCGCCCAGCGCGAACTGCCACTCAAACCGCAGCCAGATGTAGAACAGAACCGCCGCCAGGGCCGAGACCACGGCAATGATCGCCGAGCGGATCAATTCGCCTGAAACCTTCGGCCCCACCGATTCGACCGAGGTGAAGCGCAGCGTGGGATCCATGGCGCGCAGCGCCTGTTCGACCTGGTTCAGCACCACGGGCGTCACCGATTCCTCGCCTTCCTGCGCCTGGATGCGGACCATGGCGACATTCTGTTCGGGGCCGAAGGTAGGGTCGAAGACCTCGGATATCGCCACATCGCCCAGTTCCAGTTCCGCCAGCGCGCCGCGATAGGCACCCACGTCCACAGGTTGCGTGGCTTCGGTCCGGATCGAGGTGCCGCCACGGAAATCGATGCCGAAGTTCAGCCCCATGGTCAGGAATGCCACCACCGAGGCCACCATCAGCACCATGGAAAACCCGAAAGAGCCCTTCCAGTAGCCCAGAAAGTCGATGGCGGTGTCCTGCGGGACAAGTTTCAGTTTCCAGCCGACCAGTCTCATGATGGCGCGCTCCTCAGATCGCGAATGTCTTGGGCCGCCGGCGCTCGAACCAGAAGACCAGCATCAGCCTTGTGACGAAGAGCGCGGTGAAGACCGAGGTGATGATGCCCAGCCCCAGCGTCACCGCAAAGCCCCGCACCGGGCCCGAGCCCAGCGCGAACAGGATCGCGGCGGTGATGAAGGTGGTGATATTGGCATCCAGGATGGCCGATAGCGCTTTCTCGTAGCCCAGTTCGATGGCCCGAGCGGGGCCGCGTGCGGTGCGCAATTCCTCGCGTATGCGCTCGAAGACCAGCACATTGGCATCGACCGCCATGCCGATGGTCAGCACGATCCCGGCAATGCCGGGCAGGGTCAGCGTGGCGCCGATCAGCGACAGCAGCGCGAAGATCATCGCGATGTTGAGCAGCAGCGCGATATTGGCGATCAGGCCGAAGAAGCCGTAGCTGAGCATCATGAAGCCCAGCACCGCCACCATCGCCACCACCGCGGCCACCCGGCCCGCGTCGATACTGTCCTGGCCCAGTTCCGGCCCGATGGTGCGTTCTTCCAGAAACACCATCTCGGCCGGCAGCGCGCCGGAGCGCAGGAGCACGGCCAGTTGCGTGGTCTCTTCCACCGAGAAGCGGCCGGTGATGATGCCCGAGCCGCCGGAAATATGGCTCTGGATCACCGGGGCCGAGATCACCTGACCGTCCAGCACGATGGCGAAGGGGTTGCCTATGTTTTCTGCGGTGTAGAGGCCGAAGGCGCGCCCGCCGGCGGGGTTGAAGCGGAAGCTGACAGCGGGGCGGTTGTTCTGGTCGAAATCCGGCTGGGCATCGACCAGTTGTTCGCCGGTCACCACCGGGGTCTGTTCCAGGATGTAGAAGCGGTCCGGCTCGTCTATCGACGGGTAGATCACCTCCCGCGGCCCGGGCACCGTGCTGCCGTCCGAGGTCACATCGACGACCGGATGGAAGGTCAACCGCGCGGTGGTGCCGATCAGGTCCTTCAGTTCCTGCGCAGAACCCACACCTGGCACCTGGATCAGAATCCGGTCGGCGCCCTGGCGCTGGATGGTGGGCTCGCGCGTGCCGGCCTCGTCCACCCGGCGGCGGATAATTTCCAGCGACTGGCGCATGGTGCGCTCGTCGGTAGCCAGGCGTTCGGCCTCGGACAGGGAGACGATGATCTCCTCGCCATCCAGCCGGACCTCCAGATCCTGCGCGCCGACCCCGGTCAGGGTCTGCACCGGGCGGGCGATCTCGCGCACGGTTTCCAGCGCGTGCTGCAGCCCGTCGGGTTCCGACACCGCGACGCGCAGCACGGCGGCGTCGTCCGAGGGCATGCGGCGGATATTGCCGACGATGGCGCGCTCGCCGCGCAGCCGGTCGCGCACCTCGGGCCACAGCCCGTCGATGCGCCCGGCATAGACATCGGCCACCTGCACTTCGGCCAGCAGATGCGCGCCGCCGCGCAGGTCAAGGCCCAGGTTGACCAGAGCCGAGGGCAGCCAGTCCGGCCACAGGCCCCGTTCAGAGCGCAGCTCCGGCGTATCCTCGCCGCGTTCGATCAGGGCCATGGCGTCGTTGTGGCGCTCGACCCGGTCGTAGAACAGGTTGGGCATGGAAAACGCCAGGCCCGACAGGCAGACCAGAATGATCAGCAGGCGCTTCCAAAGGGCGATTTGCAACATGGCGATGCCTTGTCTCTGTGCGAGGTCGCAGGCCACCCGGCAAGATTGCCGGCAGCCGATGGGCGCCCGGGGCGCGCGGCGGCCGTTTGCGGGCGGCCGCCGGAAGGGTCATTCCTTGGCGGGCTCGGTTTTCGAGGTCACGGCGCTGATCGTGGTCTTGACCACGCGCACCTTCACGTCCTTGGCGATCTCGACCTCGGCCTCGCCGTCTTCCTTGACCTTGGTCACCTTGCCGATCAGCCCGCCGGCGGTGATCACCTCGTCGCCGCGCCGCAGCGCCTCGACCATGGCGCGGTGTTCCTTCATCTTCTTCTGCTGCGGGCGGATCAGCAGGAACCACATGATGGCGAAGATCAGGATGAAGGGGATCAGCGTGGAAATCAGGCTGGGCGCATCGCCGGCGGCCTGGGCATAGGCAGGAGAGACGAACATGCATTCCTCATGACGAAGGGCGGCGCGGTCGAGAACGGCCGGGCCGGATTGCGGCGCACCCTATAGGCGGGGGCGGGCGAGTTCAAGCGCCGGGCCGATGCTGACGGGTTGTTGACCGACGCGGCGCGGAAGGGGGTGCGCGCGGGCGGGGCATCGAACCCCGCCCGCGCGCGTCGGTCGGCGTACCGCCGCCTCCGTCCTCGCCGTGAGCTTGCCCCACAAACCCGCCCGCCTGCCCCCCTCATCTTGCCCGAAATACGCCGGGGGTGAGCCGCGACAGCGGCGAGGGGGCAGCGCCCCCTCATGGACCCGCCCGGCACGGGCGGGCCCGGCCCAAGGCTTTCGGTGCGGCAGGGCGCAGCCCTGCCAAGGCGAAAGGCGCGGGAGCCCCCCCCCGGACCCCCGCGCCTTGTCTTGTTTCCCGAACCGGGTCGGCCCCGTCAGGCCGCCTTCGCCAGCGAGCGCAGCACGTAATGCAGCACGCCGCCGTGCTTAACGTAATCCACCTCGATCTCGGTATCGATCCGGCAGCGCAACGTGATCTCCTTCACCGTCCCATCGGCGTAAGCGATCTCGCAGGGCACCTCGGACAGGGGCCGCAGATCGTCGCTCAACCCCTTGATGCTGAAGGTCTCCTCTCCCGTCAGCCCCAGCGTCTTGCGATTGTCGCCGCCGGTAAACTCGAACGGGATCACCCCCATCCCCACCAGGTTCGACCTGTGGATACGCTCGAAGCTCTCGGCGATCACCGCCTTGACGCCCAGCAGGTTCGTGCCCTTCGCTGCCCAGTCGCGGCTGGAGCCGGCCCCATATTCCACGCCGCCGATCACCACCAGCGGCACGTCCTTTTCCTGCCAGGCCATGGCTGCGTCGTAGATCGATGTCTGGGCACCGTCCGCGCCCTTCGTGTAGCCGCCTTCAACGCCCTCAAGCATCTCGTTGCGGATACGGATATTGGCGAAGGTGCCGCGCATCATCACCTCGTGATTGCCGCGCCGCGAGCCGTAGCTGTTGAAATCCTTCGGCGCCACCTGTCGTTCGGTCAGGTACTGCCCCGCCGGCGTCGTCGGCTTGAAGGACCCGGCCGGCGAGATATGGTCGGTGGTGATCATGTCGCCCAAGAGCGCCAGCACCCGCGCGCCCTCGATGGGCCGGATATGCCCTTTCTCGGCCCCCATCCCGCGGAAATAGGGCGGGTTCTGGATGTAGGTCGAGGCGCTTGGCCAGTCATAGGTCTCGGCGCCCGAGGTCTCTACCCCCTGCCATTTCTCGTCGCCCATGAAGACATCGGCGTATTTCTCGATGAACATCTCGCGTGTCACCACGGTATCCACCAGTTCGGCGATTTCCTTGGTCGAAGGCCAGATATCCTTCAGATAGACCGGCTTGCCGTCCTTGCTCTCGCCGATCGGGTCGCGCGTGATGTCGATATTCATGTCCCCGGCCAGCGCATAGGCCACCACCAGCGGCGGCGAGGCCAGGTAGTTCGCGCGCACATCGGGCGAGATGCGGCCTTCGAAATTGCGGTTGCCGGACAGCACCGACACCGCCACCAGATCGTTCTCGTTGATCGCCTGGCTGATCTCCGGCTGCAGGGGCCCCGAGTTGCCGATGCAGGTGGTGCAGCCATAGCCCACCAGGTTGAAGCCCAGCGCATCCAGGTCTTCCTGCAGGCCCGCGGCCTCCAGATACTCGGAAACCACCTTCGAGCCCGGCGCCAGCGAAGTCTTGACCCAGGGCTTGCGGGTCAGCCCCAGTTCGCGGGCCTTGCGCGCCAGAAGCCCCGCGCCGATCAGCACATAGGGGTTCGAGGTGTTGGTGCAGGACGTGATCGAGGCGATGACCACCGAGCCGTCGCGCAGCTTGTAGTCCTCGCCCTCAACGGCCACCCATTTCACCCCGTCCTGATCGCCCGGGATTTCCTCGGGCGCCGGCGCGGGGGCGCCGCCTTCGGCCGTCATCTCGGCCTTTTCCAGCACCGGGGCGGCGGGAACATCGCGCAGGCCCTTGATGTAGTCCTTGAAGGTCTGCGCCGCGGCATCCAGCGCGACATGGTCCTGCGGGCGCTTGGGGCCAGAGATCGCCGGCACCACATCGCCCAGGTCCAGGTCCAGCGTCGACGTATAGACCGGCGCGTAATCATCGCCGCGCCAGAAGCCGTTTTCCTTGGCATAGGCCTCGACCAGCGCGATACGGTCCTCGTCGCGGCCGGTCTGGCGCAGATAGCGCAGCGTCTCGCCGTCGATGGGGAAGAAGCCGCAGGTGGCGCCGTATTCGGGGGCCATGTTGGCGATGGTGGCACGGTCGGCGAGCGGCATGTGATCCAGGCCCGGCCCATAGAATTCCACGAACTTGCCGACCACGCCATGGGCGCGCAGCATCTGCACCACCTTCAGCACCAGATCGGTGGCGGTGACGCCCTCGCGCAGGGCGCCAGTGACCTTGAAGCCCACGACCTCGGGGATCAGCATGGAAATCGGCTGGCCCAGCATCGCCGCCTCGGCCTCGATCCCGCCGACGCCCCAGCCCAGCACCGCCAGACCGTTGACCATGGTGGTATGGCTGTCGGTGCCGACCAGCGTATCGGGATAGGCCACCGTCTCGCCACTCTGGTCCTCATCGGTCCAGACGGTCTGGGCCAGATATTCCAGGTTCACCTGATGGCAGATGCCGGTGCCGGGCGGCACCACGCGGAAGTTGCGGAACGCGCCCTGGCCCCATTTCAGGAACTGGTAGCGTTCCATGTTGCGCTCGTATTCCAGGTCCACGTTGCGCTGGAACGCACGGGGGTTGCCGAATTCGTCGATCATTACCGAATGGTCGATCACCAGATCGACCGGGTTGAGCGGGTTGATCTTCTGCGCGTCGCCGCCCAGCGCCTTGATGCCGTCGCGCATCGCGGCCAGATCGACCACCGCCGGCACGCCGGTGAAATCCTGCATCAAGACGCGCGCGGGGCGATAGGCGATCTCGCGCGGGTTCTTGCCGCCTTTCGTCGCCCAGTCGCCAAAGGCGCGGATGTCGCCCTGCGTGACGGTCTGGCCGTCCTCGAAGCGCAGCATGTTTTCCAGCACTACCTTCAGCGCCGCGGGCAGGCGGGTGAAGTCGCCCAGACCCGCTTCCTGCGCGGCGGGGATGGAGTAATAGGCAATGCTCTTGCCGTTCACGCTAAGGTTGCGGCGGGTCCTGGCGCTGTCCTGGCCGACGTTGATGGGCATGGCTGGCTCCCTTCTGGCAAGAGGGTGACTTGATTGCCCCTGCTCTTGCCCCATCTGCCCGTGCCGATCAAGAGGGCCGGGCGAATTTCGGTATACAATGGTGCACAAAACTGCCTGATTGTGGGTCGGGCGGGTCGCGGAGGGGTTGTGCGGCGGCGGCGCGAGGCGACCGGAAACGCCGGGGCGCGCTGCGACTTCCCGGTCACAAGCCGGTGTTTGTGCCCGATTCGGCACTTGGCAGCGCTTGCGCGAGGCCTTCCTTCATTGGCAAGAAGAGAGACGGACCAGAGGCAGACTGAAAGATGACGGGCATGATGCGAGGCATGGCGGGCGGAACATCGGCAATCGGTTCATCAGGCGCTGCTGCCATGGCGGTGCGAGAGGCGATCCGAGGCGTGGCGCCGTCCGACGATGATGCATCCGAGGGATTGCCGGACGATAGTGGCACGGTCCGGTTTCATGGTTCTGATCGGTGCGCAACCTGGCGATGGGGCGGGCGCCCGCGCCTGGCGTGCCGGCAGGGGGTGCTTGCCGCGCTGGCCGCGGCGCTGTGCCTGAGCCTGCCGCAGGCCGCGGCCGCGCAATGGTCGATGCCGGACGAATTGCCCGCCAATCGCGCGGTGCTGGAGCTTTACACCGCCCAGGGCTGTTCGGCCTGCCCGCCCGCCGATGCGATGATGGCCGAACTGGCGATGCGCGAGGACGTGATCGCCCTGTCGCTGCATGTCGATTACTGGGATTACATCGGCTGGTCCGATACCTTTGGCCGTGCGGCGCATACCCAGCGTCAGACCCGCTATGCCCGGCGGCACGGCGCATCGACGATCTACACCCCGCAGGTGGTGATCAACGGCATGGAGATCATCGAGGGCTTCCGCGTGTCCCAGGTCATGCAGACGCTGGCCGCCCATGTCGACCGGCCTGCGCCGGTGGTGATCGACCTGGAACGGCGCGAGGCGGGGGCAGAGCACCTTGCGGCGGCGGCAGGCGACGATAACGGCGTCTTGTCCGACGAGCAGCCTCGGGCAGCGGCCGACCGGCTGTATGTCCGGGTGCAGGTGGTGGACGAGCCGATGTCGCCGCTGGCGCTGACGGCGCGCGCCGCAACGCGGATGCCCGCGCTGATGGGAACGCTGGAAGGCGATGCCGACGCGCCGCCGGCGCGGTTGCATCTGGTGCGCTACAAACCCACCGCCGAGGTCGAGATCCTGGCCGGCGAGAATGCGGGCCGGCATGTGCAGTATTTCAATGTCGTGACCGACTGGGCGCGGATTGGCACTTGGGACATGCAGGCCCCGCTGGAACTGGTGGTCGAGATCGAGGGCAGCGAACCGGCGGTGGTGATCCTGCAGGAGGCCGGGCAGGGCGCGATCCTGGCGGCAGCGCGGCTGCGCTAGCGCGCCCGGGGCGGGCCTTGTTCAGGCTCCGGCCGGATCTTCTTCCAGCGGCGGTGCACCCAGTACCATTGTTCCGGATGCGCGCGGATCCGGGCGCTGGCGCTGTCATTGAGCGCCTGGGTCATCGCCACCGGGTCGCAATGGGGCACCGGCGCCTCGGCCAGCACGCGGAAGGACAGCCCGTCGGGCTGGCGGATGCCGTAGATCGGCACCAGCGCCGCATCATGGCGCAGCGCCAGTTCGGCGGCCGAAAGCGCAGTGCGTGCGGGCTGGCCCATGAAATCCAGCACCGCGCCATGATCCATGTAGTGATCGGCGACCATGCCCAGCATGCCGCCCTGGCGCAGAAAGCGCAGCATGCCGCCCAACCCCGCGCGCCCGCGTTCGAACAGCGGTTGGCCGATGGCGCCGATGGCGGCGACATAGCGCGCGTTGAAGGCCGGGTTCGACATCGGCATGTATAGCCCGCCCACCCGGTAGCCCCGCGCCAGAAGGGCTGCCCGCGCCACGTCGTAGTTGCCCAGATGCGCGGTGACCAGGATTACCGGGCGGCCCTTGGCATGGGCCTCGGCCAGCGCCGCCACGCCCGCGCCTTCGATCGGCGCGGCAGCGGCCTGGGCGACGAAATCCTGGCCCGAAAACAGCTCGATCAGCGCCCGGCCGATATTGTTGTGCACCTGCCCGACAAGGCGGCGCACCTGATCGGGTGGCAGGTCCGGCATGACATGAGCCAGATTGGCGCGGATGCGCCGGCCGGTGCCCGCCACGGGGCCGATCAGATACTGCGCGAAGGCCCCCATCAGCGGCACGCGCCGGTGCATCGGCAGGCGCAGCGCCAGCCCGATCATCGCGCCCAGCGCCGCATCCTGCAGCCGGTGGCGCAGGGCCACGCTTGGCGGGGCCAGGGCTGCTGGGGCGCGCTTTGACATGGGACCGATGGGCCGGGAAACGGGAACGCCCGGCCTGTAGGGCCGGGCGAGCAAGCTCTGGGTCAGATGGCCGGCGCCCGGATCAGGCGGCGTCAGAGATGAACTTGACCGCGTCGCCGAAGGTCTGGATGTTCTCGGCCGCGTCATCGGGGATTTCGATGCCGAATTCCTCTTCAAACGCCATGACCAGTTCCACCGTGTCCAGGCTGTCGGCGCCCAGATCGTCGATGAAGGACGCGTTGTCGGAGATCTTGTCTTCCTCGACGCCCAGATGTTCGACCACAATCTTCTTCACGCGATCGGCGATGTCGCTCATGTCTTGTCCTCGTTCGCTGTCGGCGGAGCCCGCCGTGTATGTATCTTGCGCCCGTCGGGGCGCTGTCGCCTGTGCAAGCGGTGAAGCAAGCGCACCCGCTCGTCAAGCCGCCTCCTGACCGGCGCGGGCAGGTCCCGGCTGGGTCGCCGCCGCCTATAGCACAGTCGCGCCCATAGGCAAACGCTTTCGCAACCGGCCCGTGTGGCGCCCTACAGCATGGCCATGCCGCCGTTCACATGCAGCGTGGCACCGGTCACGTAACCGGCTTCCGGCGCCGTCAGATACAGCACGGCGGCGGCAATTTCTTCCGGCCTGCCCATGCGCCCGGCGGGGATCTGGGCGTTGATCTTCGCCTTCTGATCATCGCTCAGGCCCTCGGTCATCGGCGTGGCGATGAAACCCGGCGCCACGGCGTTGACGGTGATGTTGCGGCTGGCGACCTCGGCCGCGATGGATTTCGTCAGCCCGATGAGCCCGGCCTTGGCGGCCGCGTAATTCGCCTGCCCGCCATTGCCGGTGGCGCCCACCACGGAAGAGATGTTGACGATCCGCCCCCAGCGCGCCTTCATCATCGGCCGCATCACCGCCCGGCACAGTCGCATCGAGGCCGTCAGGTTGACATCCAGCACCGCCTGCCAGTCGTCATCGGACATGCGCATGAAGATCTGGTCGCGGGTGATGCCGGCGTTGTTGACCAGGATATCGAGCCCGCCCATGGCGGCTGCGGCGTCCTTCGGCAGCGCCTCGACCGCCTGCGGGTCGGCGAGGTTGCAGGGCAGCACATGCGCCCGCGCGGCCAGCTCTTCGGCCAGCGCCTGCAAGGGCGCCTCGCGCGTTCCCGAAAGCGCCACCTCGGCGCCGGCAGCATGCAGCGCGCGGGCGATGGCCGCGCCGATGCCGCCCGAGGCCCCGGTGATCAGCGCGCGTTTTCCACTCAGATCGAACATGGCTGCCGCATCCTCCTCGCTCATTGCCGCTGGCCTTCTATATCAGCGCGCCGCCAAAGGAAATCGCACCCGTATCGACCCGCGCGCCCTTGCCCCCTTCATCTTGCCCGAAATACTCTGGGGGAGTCCGCGCAGCGGACGGGGGCAAAGCCCCCTGAGACAGAAGATTCCGGGGCAACGCCCCGACATTATCC
>SKNG01000344.1 GCA_007120685.1 Paracoccaceae bacterium
GCCCCCCGGACCCCCGCTTTTGAGTATTTCTGGCAAGATGAAGGGGCGCGGGCGATACTCTGTGGCGAGGCCGGCCCAGTCAGTAGGATTTGGGCAGGCCAAGCGCGCGCTCGGCGATATGGCAGAGGATTGGTTCCTCGCTGACCGGGGCAACCACGCTGATCAGGCTTTCGCGGAAATATCGTTCGACATGGTATTCTCGGGCAAAGCCGAAACCGCCATGGGTGCGCATCGCGAGCGCCGCCGCGTCATGGCCCGCCTGGTCGGCCAGGTATTTGGCCGTGTTCGCCTCCACACCGCAGGGCGCCTGTTATCATAGGCCCAGGCGGCGCGGAAGGTTGCCAGTTCGGCTGCCTGCAGGCGCATCCAGATATCGGCAAACGGGTGCTGGATGGCCTGGTTCTGGCCGATCGGCCGGCCGAAGGCCACACGTTCGCCTGCATAGCGCGCGGCCTTTTCCAGCACCGCCTGCCCCGCCCCCAACGCCGCCGCCGCAACCATGATCCGTTCCGCATTCAGCCCGTGCATCAGCACCTTCAGCCCCGCGCCCATGGGTCCGATGCGATCTTCCTCCGGCACCTCCAGCCCGTCGATGAAGAGCGCGTTCGAATCCATCGCCTTGCGGGCCATCTTGTCGATCTCGCGGACCTCGACCTTCGAGCGGTCGAGCGCGGTGTAGAAGACCGACAGACCCTTGGCGGGCCTGGTGCAATCCTCGATGGGGGTCGTGCGGGCCAGAAGCAGGATGCGCTACGCCTGCCGGATGGTCGAGGTCCAGACCTTTCGCCCGTGGACGATGTAGCGGTCGCCCTGGCGGGTGGCGCGGGTGGTGATGCGGGTAGTGTCGAGCCCCGCATCGGGCTCGGCTGACGCCGAAGCAGGCGCGCTCCTGCCCGGCGATCAGGAGCAGCAGCATGCGCGCCTTCTGTGCTTCGCTGCCAAAGCCCACCACCGGCTGCAGGCCGAAGACATTGATATGCACCGAGGACACCACCGCCATGCCCCTCCGGCCGATCTGCCGCATTACCAGCGCCGCATCGGAAACGCCCGGTCCCGCCCCGCCATGTTCCTTCGGCGCGGAGATGCCGTACCAGCCGCCGCGCGCGATCCGAGCGGCGAGGTCATGCGGAAAGGCACCGTCGCGGTCGCGCGCCAGCCAGTAGGCATCGTCGAAGAAGTGGCACTGGCGGGCGACGGCCTCGGCGATGGCGCGCTGATCGTCGGTTAGGTCGAAATCCATGGCTGGTGCCCCTTGCCTTCAACGCCCGGTGAAGCGCGGCGGGCGGCGGGCATGGGCGGCGCGCACGCCCTCGGCCAGATCGGCGCTTTGCAGGTGCTGGCGCTGCTCGGCCAGTTCGCGCGCTGTCGCATCGCGCACCGCCTGCGCCAGATCGCCGCGCAGGGTCTGGCGCATGGATTGCACCGCCAGCGGCGCGCCCTCGGCGAGCGTGGCGGCGAAATCGGCCGTGGCCTGCGCCAGATCGGCCAGCGGCACCAGCCGGTCGGCCAGGCCCAGCGCCAGCGCCTCCTCGCCCGTCACGCGGCGGGCGGCGAGCAGCATCTCGGCGGCCTTCTGCTGGCCGATGATACGCGGCAGCAGCGCGGTGATGCCGAACCCGGCATGCAGGCCCAGCCGGGCGAAATTGGCGTGAAAGCGGGCTTCCGGCGCACAGAGGCGGAAATCGGCGATCAGCGCCAGCCCCAGCCCGCCGCCGATGGCCGGACCCTGCACCGCCGCCACGATGGGCAGACGGCCAGAGACCAGCCGCGCCGCGCCCTGATAGATGCCCACCAACGCTTCGGACTTCAGCGCCGAGGGGTCGTCGCCAAACCGCGCGCCGGCGCAGAACACCCGGCCGGTGGCGGCCAGCACCACGGCGCGGCATTCGGGCCTGGCCTCCAGCGCATCAAGCCCGGCACAAAGGTTGTCCAGCAGGGCTTCGTCGAAATAGTTCTCCGGCGGGCGAGAGAAGGTCAGATGACCCACGGCGCCCTCCAGTCGAAGCGTTACCCCGTCGAATTGCGGCAATGGCGCGCTCATGCCTCGTCCTCCCTTTCATGCTGGCGCAAGAGCCCGCGCGCCCGCAACGCGGCGATCTGGTCCTCACTCAACCCGATTTCGCGCGCCACCTCCAGACTGTGATGGCCGATCTCTGGTGGCGGGCGGTCGGTGGCGGTTTCGACATCGCGCATGGTGAAGGGCGCGCGCATGTGGCGCAAGCGGCCCTGGGTGGGGTGGTCGTATTCCTGAAACAGGCCCACCGCCTTCGGATGGGGGTCACCCTGCAGGGCCTCCATGCGCATCACGGGCGCGCAGGGGATGTCCAGCGCGTCGAAGAGCGCGCGCCATTCGGCGGTGGTGCGGGTGGGCAGGATCTGATCGGCGGCGATGGCGTGAAGCCCGGCGATGCTGCTGGCCATCGCATGCGGGTCGGCCACCGGCGGGCCGTCCAGCACGTCCTGCAGACGCTTGAACATGAGTTTCCTTTCTTTTTTGCCGGGCGGCTGGCTACAGCCGGCCCGGTATCCATAGCGCCAGCGCCGGCGCGGCGATGATCAGGCCCAGCACCATCAGGTCGATCAGCACGAAGGGCCAGACGCCACGGAACACCCTGCGCATCGGCACCCGGTGGTGGAGGAGACGGCGAAGCAGTTCAGCCCCATCGGCGGCGAAACCAGGCCGATTTCCGAGGTCTTGACGAAAACCACCCCGAACCAGACCGGATCGAACCCGAAGCCCGTCAGCAGCGGAAAGGTCATCGGCATTGTCAGCACCAGCACCGCCAGTTGATCCAGGAAGAAGCCCGGGATGAGCAGCAGCGGGATGACCAGCGCCAGCACCAGATAGGGGTGGATATCGGCCGTCTGGATGGCGCGCAGCAGGTTCTGGGCGACGCCGGTCATGGTCAGGAAGATGCCGAAGACCGAGGCGCAGAAGATGATCGCCAGGATCATCGCCGAATTGCGCGTGGCGCGGGGCAGGGGCGCGCGGGTGCCGGAGCGGGGCGCCACGGCGGGGTTGCGGCGCACGATCAGGTTGATCGCCAGCACATAACCCAGCGCCGTCACCACGCCCGGCAGGATGCCCGCCATCAGCAGCGCACCGAGCGAGGTTTCGGTGAAGACACCGTAAAGGATCAGCCCCAGGCTGGGCGGGATCATGATGGTCAGCGTCCCCACCACCACCGCCAGCGTGGCGGTGGAGAAGCTTTTCGCATGGCCGTAGCGGTCCATCTCCGGATAGGCGGCCGAGGAAAGCGTGCCAGCGGCTGCGGTGCTGGAGCCGGAGATGGCGGAGAGCATCACGCCCCCGGCGATGGCCGCATAGGCGATGCCGCCGCGCAGATGGCCCATCCGGCGGTAGGAGGCACCGAACATGTCGCGGGTGAACCGCCCGGGGGTCAGGAAGTGGGCCATCAGGATGAACATCGGCAGGGTGGACAGCGTGAAGCTGGCCACCGCCCCTTAGCAGGCCGCTGAAAAAGTCTCGCCTCGACAGCGTTTTGAGAACATGATTCACCCTTCGCAGGATGACGGCGGGGGTGAAGATGCGCGGGACGGACGAGACGAGCGGGTCGCTGTTCA
>SKNG01000385.1 GCA_007120685.1 Paracoccaceae bacterium
ACGACATCGTCGCCCAATGCTGCGACGCCTGGAACTTCTTCGCCGAAAACATCGAAACGGTCCGCTCAATCACCAGCAGAGATTACGTAAAAGCGGTCAAAGACTAGGGCCGTTGGTATCAGTCCGGGCTCAGGCCGGTCAGCACCCGCGACCAGAGCGCCAGCGTTTCGCTGTCCAGCTTGGCGCGGCCATCGCCCAGCAGGCGCCGCTGCATCCGCTCGACCAGCTTGCGGCGCCAGTCCGGGGCCAGAGCGATGCCCTCGCCCGCGGCCCAGGCATGGGCCTGCGCCACGAAAGGCTGGCCGGGGTCCATCTGGTCGGCGAACAGCCGCTCCGGCCGCCGCTCCACCCGGTCCAGTTGTGCCGCCAGTTCGGCGCGGGGCATCAGGTCCTCGACCGTCGCCCCCGTCATACCGGTCAGCGCGGCCAGGTCCAGAACCGGTCCCGCATCCTTCAGCCGGGCCTTCATCCGCCGGCCGTCCGCGCTGTCGTCGATCAGCACCGGCGGGTGGCCGGCATCCGCGTTGCTCAGGATCCGGGCCATGACATGCATGATCTCGGTGCTGCAGGCGGGTGCGAAGACGATGTCATGCGCCGGCAGAAAGCGCCCGGCGGCGATGCACAGCGTTTTCATCATGCTCAGATAGCTCTGCTCGATCTGCCCCTGCACCAGCACCGGCCGCGCGCCCAGCATGCTGGCCTCGGCCACCGCCATGTTCAGCGCCGCGCGCACCGCGAAACCGGCGCCGCGATGGGTGTCGGTGCCCTCGGCCTGCAGAAGGTTGCCGCTGGCGCGGGTGGAGCCGTCGGTATCGACATAGACCTTGCGCGCCCGGGCCAGCCGGTCGGCATCGACCAGAAAGGGCGAATGCGTGGTATAGATGATCTGATTGTCCGCCCCCAGCCCGTCAAAGAAGGCCGAGAGATCCCGCTGCGCCAGCGGGTGCAGCGAATGGCCGGGCTCGTCCAGCAGCAGCACACAGTTGCGATGCTGGCCCCTGGCCTCGTGCAGGAACACCAGGAAGAAACTGAGAAACCACTGCAAGCCGGTCGAGCGGTGTTCCAGTTCCACCTCCTGCGGGCGGCGCGCGTCGGCGACCCAGATGCGGAAATGGTTGCCGTCGGCCTCGAAGCGGAAGCGGTAATCGCCCTGTTTCCACCATTCGGCAAAGCGCTCGGTCAGCTTGGTGCCGGCCGATTGCAACAGGATCGAGCGGGTGCGCTTGGCCTCGGCGATCTGCGCCAGCAGGCCAGCGTCGGGCTGATGCTCGTGCCCGCGGGCGCGCATCCACAGGCTGCGGGCCAGCCCGGTCTTACCCTGCTCCTCGATCATCCGCGCCTCGGCTTCGTCGCGGATGTCGCGGAAATCGCGGCCCAGTTGCAGGATCTCCTGCGCCTGCACGCCGACGAATTCGAACAGCACCTGCAGCGTGCGGGCCTTGGCGCGCTCCTTCGCGCCCAGATCGGCGCGGCCCATGTTCTCGACGACATGGGGCAGATAGATCTCGCTGTCCAGATTGCCGTAGTTGGAATAGTAGACGAAACGCGGCAGCCGTTCGATCACGGCCTTGCGCACGGTGTCGACCGAGGCCGGATCCGGCGCGATCATCGCGGCCATCTGCTGGCCCAGGGTCTTTTGCAGCGCGCGCAGCAGCGGGATGATCTGGCTGGTCGCCGGCGGGTCTTCCGGGATCAGCGCCGCGACGGCGTTGCGCGCCAGCCGCAGGTCATTGGCGGTGGGGCTGGCCAGCCCCTTCAGATCGGCGATCAGCGCCGACATCTTTTCGAACGCGGCGGGCTGCAGGGCTTCGCCGATATCGGCCAGCGTCTCGCGCGCGGCTTGCAGCGCCTCCAGCGCGCGCGCCGGGGCGATGTCGTCGTCGCGGACGAAATCGGGGAAGGCGATGCGGTATTCGCCGCTGTAGAGCCGCGCCACCGAGACCCGCCGGGTCTGCGCTGGGGGGATGCCGGCGAGATCGGCCAGCAGGGCCGCGTCGCGCCCGGTGTCGAATTCGGCGGTGACGAACTGGAACTGGTCCGGCGCGTTGCGGATGGTGGCGAAAAGCGCCTTGGGGTAATCCGCCACCGGCTCCAACTGGCCGCCGCTGGCCGGGTTCAGCTTCCACAGTGGCAACAGCAGGTTGGTCTTGCCGGATTCGTTTACGCCGATCAGCGCCGTGACCCGGTCGAGCGTCAGCCAGCCGGAATCGCCCACCGAGCGGAAACTTGTGACGCGGAAACGGGCAAGCGTGAAGCCGTCGCGCGGGGCGGTCAGGGCGATGTCGGTGTCAATCTGAAAGTCGGTCTCGTGGCGCATCGGTATCCTCCATCTGCCTGTCGGGCCGGTTACCTGCCCTGTCTTCTGGCAGGGCAGGTGCCGGCGCATCCGGCGCGGGCTGATACAGCTGCACGGCCGGCGTGGTTATTCGAGCTTCCCGCAGGGTGGCGCCGGCCTCGATCGTCAGAACCCCGACAATCATTGCGGCAACCGCCGTTTGCCCCAGGCGCCAGCGACCGGCGTGGCTTTCCAGAATGCGAGGCACCGCAAAGCCGATCCGCCGTGCCGCGCGCCGCTTGCTGGCCCACAGGCTGCTCATCTGACTGGAGAACGCTTCAAACGGCGCGGTAATCCCTGCGACGAACCGCTGAGGGCCGATTTTCTGCGCATGCGCCGTGATTGCCGCCGCCAGCGCGATGGTAGCGCCCATCGCCACAGGCCAGAGCGCGCCGTTTTCGGCCGCCAGCACCGGCGCGGCCAGTCCGGCATCCAGAACCGGCCACAGCGCCGGCAGGGCCAGCGCGCCGCCACCCAGCGCCAGAAAGGGCAGGGCCAGCGCCTCGGGCCGGGCATCGGGGGCCTTGGGCGGGTTCAGCCAGATCAGCGCCAGGGCACGGGCCAGCAAGAGCGTGGTGGCGATGGCCGAAAGCGTCAGCGCCAGCGTCAGCCAGGGCAGCCAGACCGGCGAGCCCGCGCCCAGCGCCGCCTTCAGCGCCTCCTTGCCCAGGGCACCCGATGTCATCGGCGCGCCGGCCAGCACCAGCGCCGGCACCATCCAGGCCAGCGTCAACAGCATGCGGCCCGCTTGCCCCTTTTGCGCCGCCCAGGCGCCGACACCCAGGAACAGCGCGCCCTTGGCCAGCGCGTGATGGGCGGCCAGGAACACCAGCACCGGCATGAGCGCGGGCCAGGCACCGGGTGTCATCAGCGCCGCGCCCAGCCCCAGCGCGATGATGCCCATCTGGCTGACGCTGGAAAAGCCCAGCACCGTCTTGGCGCTACCTTGCTGCACGCCCAGCAGCAGGGCGGCGAAGATCGTCACCATCCCCGCGGCCATCACCGCTGCGCCGTGGTCCGGCAGTGCCACCACCCCCAGCGGCACGGCCGAGAGGATGCCGAAGAGCCCCGCCTTGATCATCGCGCCGGACAGCACCGCGCTGGCCGGCACCGGGGCTGCGCCATGCGCCGGCGGCAGCCAGAAATGCAGCGGCATCACCCCCAGCTTGATGCCGAAGCCAACCAGCAGCAGCGCCACCGTCAGGCCTGAAAGCTCGGCCGCGCGCAGGTCCGCCAGC
>SKNG01000128.1 GCA_007120685.1 Paracoccaceae bacterium
ACGACATCGTCGCCCAATGCTGCGACGCCTGGAACTTCTTCGCCGAAAACATCGAAACGGTCCGCTCAATCACCAGCAGAGATTACGTAAAAGCGGTCAAAGACTAGGGCCGTTGGTATCATACCCCGCAACGACCCGGTGATGAAAAGCTCCAGTTGCCCGCGCTCCTGCCGATCCGGCATCACAGCCCCCCATCCGCCGATACACAAGGTGAATCAGAGAAATGGCGCTTTTCCAACAGCCCCCAGTGGAGCGATTTCCAGGTGCTCGGATCCCCGCGGAGTATTTCTGGCAAGATGAGGGGCGAGGTGGGGACGTCAGGCAGTGTCGCGCGCGCTCAGGCGGGTTCGCGCAGCACGCGGGGGACCTTGAACTCGACCCGTTCGACAGCGGTTTCGACCAGTTCGCGGGTCAGGTCGTAGCGGGCGGCGAAGGCGGCGATGACCTCTTCCACCAGCAACTCTGGCGCGCTGGCGCCGGCGGTCAGGCCCAGCGTGCGGATGCCATCGAGCGCGCGCCAGTCGATATCCTCGGCGCGCTGGATCAACTGGGCATAGGGGCAGCCGGCGGCGCGGCCGACCTCGACCAACCGGCGCGAGTTGGAGGAATTGGGCGCGCCGATCACCATCAGCGCGTCGATGCGGGGCGCGATTTCCTTCACCGCCGCCTGGCGGTTGGTGGTGGCGTAGCAGATGTCTTCCTTGTGCGGACCGACGATGGCCGGAAAGCGCGCCTGCAGCGCCGCGACGATATCGGCCGTGTCATCGACCGACAGCGTGGTCTGGGTGATGAAGGCCAGTTTCGCCGGATCGCGGGGGGTGATCTCAGCCACGTCTTCCACGGTTTCGACCAGCAGCACCTCGCCCGGGGGAAGCTGGCCCATGGTGCCCACGGTTTCCGGGTGACCCTCATGCCCGATCATCACCATCTGCAGGCCGTTCTGATGGTGACGCTCTGCCTCGATATGCACCTTGCTGACCAGCGGGCAGGTGGCATCGACAAAGACCATCTGCCGCGCCTGCGCCGCCGCGGGCACCGATTTCGGCACGCCATGGGCGGAAAAGATCACCGGGCGGTCGTCCGGGCATTCGTCCAGTTCCTCGACGAATACCGCGCCTTGGTCGCGCAGCGCGTCGACGACGAACTTGTTGTGCACGATCTCGTGGCGCACATAGACCGGGGCGCCCCATTTCTGCAGCGCCATCTCGACGATCTTGATGGCGCGGTCGACACCGGCGCAGAAACCGCGCGGGGCGGCGAGATAGAGTGTCAGGGGGGGCTTTTCGGTCATCGGCTGCCTGTCCTTGCTTGTGCAAAGACGTAAGCCAGTGGGCGGCGCGCGTCCAGCCCCGGCGCCCTTAACCGAAGGCGCCGGTCAGCCCCGTGACGACCAGCAGCCCAAGGCCGAACCCTGCCCAGGGCAGCCAGCGCAGGGTTCGTCGGCGGAAATGCGCCGCCGCCGCCAGGTGGGTCGCCAGCGCGGTCAGGGCAAGGGCGTAGTAGGGGGCGAAATAGAGCCCCTGCCAGCCCGACAGGACCGAGGCGGCGAAGCGGGCGTCGGTATCGACCGGGGGTGTGGCGGCGCGCGCCAGAAGAACGGCCGGAACGTGCTGGAGCAGAAAGAAGGCGAGATAGAGGCCCGAGGCAACCTGCGCCAGCGCCCAGCCCCGGCCCAGGCCACGGCGCCGGGCGAGCGTAAGCCCCAGCGCAATCTGCAGCGCGAAAAGCGCCAGCAGCGCCGCCTCTACCGGGGCCGGGCGGTATAGCGGGCGCAGCAGGGATTGCAGGCTGCGATGCGCCTCGATCCCGGCGAAAAGCGCAAGGTGATTGCCCAGATGCAGCACCAGAAACAGCCCCAGCATGGCCGCTGTCAGGCGATGGGCGCGGGCCAGCGTCACGGGCGGGCAGGGCGCCTGCCGGCCTGCCTGAGACCGGCACCTGCCAGCCCGGTGGCCGCCAGGAACAGCACCCATTGCGGCGCATGCCACAGGCTGTCGGTCAGCAAGAGCCCGTAGACGAGGAACAACCCCGCAAAGCCCAGACATTGCGCGCAGACCAGCCAGATCACCCCCTGTCGCGCCAGCGGCGCGCGCGCCGCCCAGATCAGGGCGGCGGCCATCGCGGCCAGCACCACGCTGACCGCATGCCACAGGACCGAGGCATAAAGCCCCATCTCGCCATCACCCGCGAGCGCGCGCAGGGGGGCATGAACGTCGCGTTCCCCCGCCAGAAGGTGGATCAGGGTGGTGACGGCCAGCAGGGCGCCGGCCGCGAAGGTCAGGCGGCTCATCCGGATGATCCTCACGTAAGCATACGCAGCCGTATGGTTATGCTCCAGGGGCTTGCCGCTGTCAATACGCTGCCGTATGGTTAGCGTCATGGCACCAAGACTGTCTCCGGAAGACTGGATTGCGGCGGGCTTCCGTGCCCTGGCGGGCGGTGGCGCGGCGGCGGTTCGCGCTGAAGCCCTGGCGCGCGACCTGGGCGTGTCAAAGGGTTCCTTCTACTGGCATTTCAGGGATGTACCGGCCTTTCATGCGGTGATGCTGACGCATTGGCAGGAACAGGCGACCGATCGGATCATCGCCATGGCCGAGACAAGCGCGTCCGGTCCCGCCGCCCGGCTCTACCTGCTGGCCGATCTGGCGACCTCGGACCTGGATGAACCTTATGGCGGGTTTCACACCGAAGCCGCGATCCGGGCCTGGGCACGCAACGATCCGGCCGCGGCGGCGGCACAGGCAGAGGTGGATCGCCGAAGGCTGGACTACCTTGCTGCCTGTTTCGATGCCGCCGGGTTGCCCGAACCGGCGCTGCCTGCCCGGCTGACGCTCGCCGCGCTGGTTGGTGCGCAACATCTGGCCCCGACAGACCCGGGCAACCAGCGCAAACAACTGCGCTTTCTTCTGGGCCTGCTGCTGCCGGCGCCCGCCACCGACAGCCCCGCGCCGCCCTGAGCGAAACCGCCCGGGCGATGGTAACTGCGAACGAGCGATGCACGGGCAGGCAAGGCTGGCCCATCCTGCGGTTCGTCGTGCCGGTTATTCGGCGCCTTCCGTCATGCGGTCCGGGCGCGGCTCGCGCGGGGGGCGGCCGATGACTTCGCGCAGCTCGTCCAGTTCGATGAAGTTGTCGGCCTGCCGGCGCAGGTCATCGGCGATCATCGGCGGCTGACTGCGAATCGTCGACACCACCGAGACCCGCACGCCCTGGCGCTGCAGCGCCTCGACCAGCGAGCGGAAATCGCCGTCGCCGGAGAACAGCACGGCATGATCCAGCCGGTGCGCGAGTTCCATCGCGTTCACTGCCAGTTCGATATCCATGTTGCCCTTGATCTTACGCCGGCCGGTGCTGTCGGTATATTCCTTGGCCGGCTTGGTGATCATCGTGTATCCGTTGTACTGCAGCCAGTCGATCAGCGGGCGGATGGGCGAGTATTCCTCGTTCTCCAGCAGGGCCGTGTAGTAGAAGGCACGCAGCAGCTTGCCGCGGCGCATGAACTCTTGCCGAAGGAGCTTGTAGTCGATGTCGAAGCCCAGCGATTTGCCGGCTGCGAA
>SKNG01000319.1 GCA_007120685.1 Paracoccaceae bacterium
CCGGGGGTGATGGAGGCCGGCAACAAGGGCGCGGCCGAGGCCGGGGGGATTTCCGTGGGGCTGAACATCGTGCTGCCGCATGAGCAGGCGCCCAATGCCTATGTGACGCCGGCGCTGAGCTTCAACTTTCATTATTTCGCCATCCGCAAGATGCATTTCCTGATGCGGGCCGAGGCGATCACGGTCTTTCCCGGTGGCTTCGGCACGCTGGACGAGTTGTTCGAGACGCTGACCCTGATCCAGACCAACCGGATGCGGCCGGTGCCCTTTCTGCTCTTCGGTCGCAGCTTCTGGGAGCGGGTGATCGACTGGCAGGCGCTGGCCGAGGCGGGCACGATCTCGCCGGGTGATCTGGACCTGTTCCGCTTTGTCGATACGGCGGCCGAGGCAGTGGCACTCATCGACGCCTGGAATGCCGAGGCGGATCAGCGCCCCGATCCGGCCGGCTGATCCCGGAGGCAGCTTCGGAACACCGGGGCACCGGTATTGGTTTTCAATCGATTGGCGGTGAATCGCTACGGCTCATGCCGGTCAACGCGCCTTCGAAGGCGCGTTCAAACGGGCTTTCGAAAGCCCGTTTTTCAGCGCTTGCCCCGGTCTTCAGGCACAAACGGTATCACACCCCCTATCCGTGCCGCCGTTCCGCCCGCCGCCGCGCCCGCGCGCTTGCGGCTTTCGCGCCCTTGCCGCGCCGTACCGGCCCCCGCTTGCGCCCGCCCCGCGCGGGCCGGGCCAGCGCCTCGCCCTCTACCTCCAGCATTTCCAGGAGCAGCCCGCCGGTCAGCGCCTCGGCCTCGGTCAGCTTCACCCGCACCCGCTGGCCCAGCCCCAAAACCTGGCCAGACCGCTCGCCGGTCAGCCTCTGCGCCTCGGCGTCATGGTGGAAGAACTCGTCACCCAGCGAGCGGATCGGCACCAGACCGTCCGCCCCCGTCTCGTCCAGCTTCACGAAGAGCCCGAACCGCGCCACGCCGGCGATCCGCCCGTCGAACTCGGCGCCCACACGGTCGGTCAGCCAGGCGGCCAGATAGCGGTCGGTCGTCTCGCGCTCGGCCATCATGGACCGCCGCTCGGCCTGCGAGATCGCCTCGGCCGTCTCGCCCAGCCGCTCGATATCCTCGCCGCTCAGCCCGTCGGCGCGCGCATCCGGCCTCCAGCGATGCGCCGAGATCAGCGCGCGATGCACCACCAGGTCGGCATAGCGCCGGATGGGCGAGGTAAAATGCGCGTAATGGCGCAGCGCAAGGCCGAAATGACCAAGGTTATCCAGGCTGTAATAGGCCTGGGTCATCGACCGCAGCGTCGCCATGTTGATCAGTTCGTCAAAGGCGCTGCCCTCGGCCTGGGCCAGCAGCGCGTTCAGATGCCGGGTCTGCAGCACCTGCCCCTTGGCCAGCGTGAAGCCCGAATTGACCGCCAGTTCGCGCAGCGCCTCCAGCTTGTCGGGCGGCGGTTCCTCATGCACGCGGAACAGGAGCGGCGAGCGCGCGGCGATCAGCGCCTCGGCGGCGGCGACATTGGCCTGCACCATGAATTCCTCGATCAGCCGATGCGCATCCAGCCGGTCGCGAAAGGCCACCGACAGCACCTGCCCCTCGTCGGACAGGACAATCTGCCGCTCGGGCAGGTCTAGATCCAGCGGTTGGCGGGCCTCGCGGGCCTGCACGGTCGCTTTCCACGCGGCGTGAAGATCGCCCAGCATCCCCGCCAGCGGTTCGGTCGCCTCATCGAAGCGCCCCTCGAACGCCGCCTGCGCTTGATGATAGCTCAGCGAGGCCCGCGAGCGCATCATCCCCCGCGTGAACCGGAAATCCCGCCGGTCGCCCTGCGCGTCGAATACCATCCGCAGCGCCAGCACGGCCCGTTCCACGCCCTCATGCAGCGAGCACAGATCGCCCGACAGCCGCTCGGGCAGCATCGGCACCACGCGGTCGGGGAAATAGGTGGAATTGCCCCGCTTGCGCGCCTCCCGGTCCAGGGCCCCGCCGGGGCGCACGTAATGCGCCACATCGGCAATCGCCACCCAGACCACGAAACCGCCGGGGTTGGCCGGGTCCTCGTCGCGCGCCGCGCAGACGGCGTCGTCATGGTCGCGCGCATCCG
Source organism: Paracoccaceae bacterium (assembly GCA_007120685.1). Taxonomy (GTDB): domain Bacteria; phylum Pseudomonadota; class Alphaproteobacteria; order Rhodobacterales; family Rhodobacteraceae; genus Pararhodobacter. The sequence continues at coordinate 2,104 of SKNG01000319.1, forward strand.
ACGGGTCGATGGTCAGCAGCGGCAGGTCGCGTAGGTCCTCACGCCCCGCCATGCCGGCCTCTTCCATCCCCTCGGCCTCGGCCAGCACGGAATCAGGGAACTCGTCCGGGATGCCATGCTGGTGAATGGCGATCAGCGAGACCGATTTCGGCGCCGACGGGTCGCCCAGCACCGCCACCACCCGCGCCTTCCGCAGGCCCATGCGCGGCGGCGCGGTCTGCTCGGCCTCGACCAACTCGCCGTCCTTCGCCCCCATCGCCTCGCCCGCCGGGATGCGCCATTCCAGGTCCGACCCCCGGTCGATGGCCAGCAGCCGCCCGCCCTCGGCCCCCTTGCGGAAGATGCCCAGCAGCCGCTTCGGCCCGGCGCGCTCCAGCTTGCGGATCACGCGGGCCTGATAGTCGTGATCCTCGGCCCGCACGGCCATCAGCTTGGCCAGGATCCGATCCCCCTCGCCCAACGCCGGCCCGCCCGGCCGCGCCACCACCAGCACCCGCGGCACAGGCTCGCCCTCGGGCCAGTCCTTCGGCCGCGCGAACAGATCCCCGCCCGCATCAGGCGCCAGCACATCCAGCAGCCCCACCGGCGGCAGCCCGGCCCGCCGCCCGCCCCGCCGGCGCGGCGCCACCAGCCCCTCCTCGGCCATCTCGGCCAAGAGCGCCTTCAATTCCCGCCGCGCGCCGCCCTTCAGCCCGAAGGCGCGCGCAATCTCGCGCAGCCCGCTGGCCTCTGGGTTCTCGGCCATCCAGTCGCGCAATTCTTCCTTGTCCGGTATCCTGTCCATCCCCGCGCGCTACCACGCCCCGTCAGCAAGGTCACCGCCCAAACGCCGCCGCCCCCTCTTTGCTCTTCAAATATCCCGGGGGGTGAGGGCTGAAGGCCCGAGGGGGGCAGCGCCCCCCTGCGCCGCCTCAGGCAAAGTAATCCCGCAGGACCCGCAGATAGACCGCCTTCAACTGCCGGATATGCCCGATCTCGGCATGCTCGTCGACCTGATGCATCGATTGCCCCACCAGCCCGAATTCCACCACCGGGCAATGCGCCCGGATGAACCGCGCATCCGAGGTCCCGCCGGAGGTCGACAGCACCGGCCGCACCCCGCATTCCGCCTCGACCGCGCCGGCCACCAGATCGGTGAACCATCCCGGCTCGGTCACGAAAGCCTCGCCCGAAACCTTCACCGACACCGAAAACCGCACCCCGGTTTCCGCCTCGGCCCGCGCCGCCTCGTCCTGAAGCCAGCGGGTCAGCGAGGCCCCGGTGTGGCAATCGTTGAACCGGATGTTCAGCCCCGCCTCAGCCCGCGCCGGGATCACATTCGTCGCCGCATTGCCGGTGTCGATCGTGGTCAGCGCCAGGGTCGAGGGGTCGAACCGCGCCGTGCCCGCGTCAAGCTCATGCCGCGCCAGCCGGTCCAGCAACCCCACCAGCGCCGGCAAGGGGTTCACGGCCCGGTGCGGATAGGCCGAATGCCCCTGCACCCCCTCGGCCAGGATCCGCGCGTTGAGAGACCCGCGTCGGCCGATCTTGACCATCTCGCCCATCGCCTGCGGGCAGGTCGGCTCGCCCACCAGGCAGTGATCCATCCGCTCGCCCTGCGCCGCCATCCAGTCCAGGATCGCGGCCGTGCCGTCGATGCCGTCGCCCTCTTCATCGCCGGTCACCGTGACAATCACCGCGCCATCGGCCGGACAATGCGGCGCGAATTCAACCGCCGCAGCCACAAAGGCCGCGACGCCGGATTTCATGTCGCAGGCCCCGCGCCCCCACAGCCGACCCTCGGCCAGCTGCCCGGCGAAGGGATCGAATCGCCAGGCCGCCGCATTGCCCGGCGGCACCACATCGGTATGGCCGTTGAACCCCAGGCGTCGCGCCGCATCTCTCGGTCCCAGCCGCGCGAACAGGTTGCCGATGCCACCGCGGTCGGCGCGGTGGCACTCGAACCCCGCCGCCCGCAGCCGCTCCTCCACCAGCGCCAGCGCCCCGGCATCGCGCGGCGTGACCGAGGCGCAGCGCACCAGCGCCACTGCCAAGTCAACCGGATCGCACTCTTTTTCCATCCTCGCGCCCCCATCTGTGGTTTGCTGATACCGCGTTCCGGCAGCGTTCGCACATCGGCCAGGGTTTCCGGCTATTGCCCGGTCAAGTCGCATGCAACCCCGCAATGGTATATCCGGCCGTTTACTTGCCATGTCACATGACGTGGATCGCCTGCCCCATTCAGCCTGTGGCTGCGTGCGCCGTCACAAAATCGCATGATAGGTAACCGTTCCTTAGCCTTTCTTGGCAGAAGATCGGAACCAAGGCGCAAGAGAATTGCAAAGAAGCAACCGATGACTCAAGATGACGCCGTCTCTTGCACGCAAGGGCAAAAGATGGAGATCGAGAACATCACGAACGAGACGCGGTTGACGCGGCTTCAGGGGCTTGTTGTCGAGATCCTCAACGACCTCCTGCGCGCGCCGATCGAGCAAACCGATCAGGCCATCAACCGCGCCATCGCCCGCCTGGGCAGCTACTGTCTGCGCGACCGCGCCTATGTCTTTGTCAACGGCGACGGTTGCACCTCCAACACGCATGAATGGTGTGCGTCGGGGATCGAGGCGGCGATTGAAGAGTTGCAGGAACTGCCGTGGGAGCTCTACGGCCCCATCTTTCATACGCTCAACGCGGGCGAGACTTTTCATGTGCCCGACGTTGCCGCCCTGGAAGAAGGGTCGCCGACGCGCGCCATCCTTGAATCGCAGGAAATCCGGTCGATCCTGATGGTGCCCATGCAATGGGAGGGGCGGTTCTTCGGCATGCTGGGCTTTGACGGGGTGCACAACACCCATGCCTTTCTGCCCGGGGAGCTTTACCTTCTGCGTTCGGTGGCCGATGTCATCTGCTCGGTGCTGACCCGGCGTATCAGCGAACGGGCGCGACAGGAAGCGCAGAAGGCGCTGCAGTCCGAGCGGGCTTTCCTGAAAAGCATCCTTGCGACCTCGGCGATGGGGGTTCTGGTGCTGGAAGGTGATGGCAAGATCACCTTTGCCAACAAGGCGGCCACCGGGATCCTGGGCATCGCGTCCGGGGACCTGCTCGGCATGACGGATCGGGACCTGCATTCGAAGATGGCCCCGGTCGGCCACCCGCCCTCGATGCCAGATCGGGGCGACACGCCGCCCGATGACGCGGTTGATCCGGAAAACACGCCCTTTGCCGAAATCCTGCAGCATGGCCAGCCGGTGACGGATGCGCGTTTCACGCTGCGCAGCGATGCCGGGCCCAGGTATTGCGCCGTGCACGCCGCGCCGGTCGCCTCCGGGCAGACGCAGCCGCGCGTGGTCTATGCGCTGGTCGATGTGACCGATCAGGTGCTTGCCGAAACCGCCCGGGCCGTCGCGCTGGAAGAGGCGCGCCGCGCCAACACCGCCAAGACCCGCTTCCTGGCGCGGATGAGCCATGAGATGCGCACGCCGCTGAATGGCGTGCTGGGCATCGCCGAGGTGCTGGACCGTCTGATAGACGACCCCGATCAGAAGCGCATGCTGGGCGTGATGCACGCCTCGGGCTCGCTGTTGCTGAACATCATCAACGATCTGTTGGACATGTCCAAGATCGAGGCGGATCAGTTGGCGATCGAGCGGATCCCCTTCGATCTGGCCGAGATCGCCGAACGGATCGAATCTGTCCACACGCTGAAGGCGGCCGAGAAGCAACTGTCCTTCTCTGTCACCCTGTCGACGCCAAGCATCACCCATCGCATGGGCGACCCGCACCGGTTGTTGCAGATCATGCACAATGTGATCAGCAACGCCGTCAAGTTCACCGCGCAGGGCACCATCTGTGTGAGTATCGACTGCAGCGACCCGGCGAAGATCGTGCTGCAGGTATCGGATACCGGCATTGGTGTCGCCGCCGAGGAAGAACAGCACGTGTTCGAGGAGTTTGGCCAGGCCGATACCGCGGTGGCGCGCAAGTTCGGCGGCACCGGGCTGGGCATGCCGATCGTGAAGCGGCTGGTCGAGCTGATGGCGGGGGAAATTCTGTTTCAGTCCGAACCTGGAAAGGGCACCCGGGTGGTCATCTCGCTGCCCCTGCCTGCGCTTGCCGAACAGAGTGGCGCGGTCGAGGAGACGGTGCCGGTCAGCGATGACCGTTTGCAGGGGCTGCGGGTTCTGGCTGCCGATGACAATCGCACCAACCGGATGATCCTGGGCGCGATGATGGGACAACTCGGCATTTCCGCGGTGCTTACGGCAGACGGTCAAAGCGCGCTGAAGGCCTATGAGGCCGAGGTGTTCGACGCGGTGATCCTTGATATTTCTATGCCGGAAATGGACGGGGTTGAGGTGCTCCGGCGGCTGCGCAAGCGCGAGGCGCAACGGCAGAAGGCGGGGCTCGGCACGTCTGGCCGATTGCCGATCGTCGCCTTTACCGCCAACGCAATGGAGCACGAGGTGGAGGCCTATCTGGAGGCGGGTTTCGACGATTGTCTGACCAAGCCCTTGCAATTGGACAGGCTCCGCGCGGCGCTGTCGGCCCTTGTCGGCACGCCTGATGCGATGTCGGGCGCGACACGCGGCGCAGGGAAGAAAGGGGGGGCGTCGGTCAGGAAAGCCGGCGCGCTGAAGGTCGTCTGAAAGCGATGCCGGGCAACACCCGGGGGGCGGCTCTGACAGGGATCAGTCGGTGCGGCGCGCTGCGGGCTTCCGGCACTGTGGCTGCCCAACGCAGAAAGCGTTTTCTCATTGGCTGGCATTCTTTCGGGCGGCCCGGTCCACGGTGTCATGGAACAGGCACGATGACGCCGAGACTGCCGCATCGCTGCAGATGGGTTGGCGTTCGGCTTGGCGTCCGTGGAACGGCTACACTGACGAGAAGGTCGATTACCTGAAAGCAGGACGGGCGCTGTGACATCGTGGAACCTGAGGACCGTGTTGCACGGGCGGCGGCGTGATCAGGGGCGCGCGCCTACGACAAGATCGCGCGCGAGGAGGCGAGGCGGCCCGCAAATGCGAGAGCCTGACCGTCGCCGAAGTCGCCAGGCGCGTTCACGCCGAACTTCCGCTGGCATGGAAGAACCGCAAGCATGCCGAGACATGGCTGGCCACGGTGAAGAACCGCGCCGGCGCCCGGCTCGGCGACCACCCGCTGCACGTGATCGGCACCGCCGACATCCTTGCCGTTCCGGCGCCGATCTGGACCGAACAGCACGTAACGGCGAGTCGCCTTGAGCAACGTCTCTCGACCATCCTTGACCGGGCAAGGGGCGGCCAGTACCCGCATGAAAGCCCCGTCAACGGCCTCACGAAGACGCTTGCCAGTTTCAAGCTGTATCGTCCTGCCAGCACCCACCGGCATGCATCGCCGTTAGGAGCCGAGAGCCGGCTGCGCCCGACATCGCTTCCCGGACGTGTTCGATCGCCCGAAAGATCAGCCCAAATCCGAACCCCTGTCAGTCGGGCTACCGTCAGCCGGATCATGGACGGGCGGTATCGATCCGCTGTGCGTCGGAGTCCGAATTCGAGGTATCAGAACGGGCTGTGGCAGGATTAAACGCATCGACCGGCAGGATTGCGCCTCGGTGCCGGATGACCCGCGCCGCCAGGGCATGCCCGCTGGCCATGGCACCCCCGATGCCGGCGCCGCCGACCCATGCTGCCAGGAAACCGGCATTGAAGCTGTCCCCCGCGCCGGTTGTGTCAATGACATCGCATGCCGGTTCGACGCCCAGTTCCTGCCTGCCGGAATCCAGCGAGACCGGTCCGTGGAGGCCGCGCTTCAGGGCACCGAAGGCAACCCCTGACGCGGCGAGCCGGTCCATCACCACGGCCTGACCCGCATCGCCGAACAGCGCCATCTCGTCGTCGAGCGAGGGAAGGGCGATATCGGTCATCGACCAGAACCGCCTGACTTCCTGTCTTGCGGTGGCCAGATCAGACCAGAGCCGGGGGCGGTAGTTCGAATCGAAGGCGATCAGACCGCCATCGCTTCGGAAGTCCATGGCCCAGTGATACAGGGCATCGCGCGCCTCGGGGGCGAGGATCGCCAGCGTGATCGCCGACAGGAACACGAGATCGAAGCCCTGCAGATCCGCCGGTCGCAGGCGGGTTTGCGCGGTAAACAGCCGCCGTGCCGCCGAGGTCGCGCGCCAGTAGCTGAAGCTGCGCTCGCCCTGCTCGTCGAGCTCGATCATGTAGAGCCCCGGCGTTGCGCCCGGCAGCCGCTCGACAAGCTGCGAGCCGATGCCCTCCCGGGCGATCGCGGCCAGGATACGGTCGGACTGGCGGTCATCGCCGAGCGCCGTCACATAGGCGACCTGCGCGCCCGTCCCGCGCAGCAGGCGCGACAGGTAGACGGCGGTGTTGAAGGTGTCGCCCGCCACACTGATCCGGGCGCTGTCCGGCCCGAGCGGCGAAAGCTCGATCATCGCCTCGCCGATGACGGCGATGCGCAGGGGCCGGTCGGTGGGGGGGCGTGGGAGACTCATGCGCTGGTCCTTCGTGCAGCGGGTCTGCGGGCTGGCCAGGCCGGCACCAGGCCAACCAGGACGATGATCGCGGCCGCGACCAGCATCGCCGCAGCCGGCACATCGCCGAAGGCCAGCCAGCCCAGCAGCATTGCCCAGGGCAGGAGCGCGTATTGCAGCGGCGCAGCCGTAGCGGCATCGGCCAGTTTCAGCGCCCGGGTGACGCACAGATGGGCGGACATCGCCACGATCCCCAGCAGCCCCAGCAAGCCCCAGTCAAGGGCTGAAGGGTGCGTCTAGACCAGCGGTGCCGTCAAGGCCCCGGCAAGGCCCGACCCGGCGGTCGTCGATCTGGGCGTCACCCTGCAGGCCCGCAGCAGCAGCTTGCGCAGCGGTGGCCCGGCATGACAGCCTCGCCGGGCATGTGACCCGGATCCGGCTGCGCCTGACCCTGCAGCCCCCGACCCTCAGAGAGATACCGATGTCCGACACCCGCGCCCGAAAGAAATTCCGCAGCCAGGAATGGTTCGACAACCCCAACAACCCGGGGATGACCGCGCTTTATCTCGAGCGCTACCTGAACCAGGCCTATACCCGCGCCGAATTGCAGGGCGAACGCCCGGTGATCGGCATCGCCCAGACCGGCAGCGACCTTGCGCCCTGCAACAAGATCCACCTGTTCCTGACTGACCGCATCAAGGCAGGTATCCGCGATGCGGGCGGGATTCCGATGGAGTTCCCGGTCCACCCGATCCAGGAAACCGGCAAACGGCCCACCGCCGCGCTGGATCGCAACCTGGCCTATCTGAGCCTTGTCGAGGTGCTGCATGGCTACCCCATCGACGGGGTGGTCCTGACAACCGGCTGCGACAAGACCACGCCTGCGCTGCTGATGGGCGCGGCCACGGTCGATCTGCCGGCGATCGCGCTCAATGGCGGGCCGATGCTGGACGGCTGGTGGCAGGGCAAGCGGGCGGGCTCGGGCACCGTGGTCTGGGAAAGTCGCCGCCTCTTGGGCGAGGGCAGGATCGACTACGCGGAGTTTATCGAGCGGGTCTGCGCCTCGGCCCCCAGTCTCGGCCATTGCAACACCATGGGCACGGCCAGCACCATGAACGCGCTGGCCGAGGCCCTGGGCATGACCTTGCCGGGCAGCGCCGCCATTCCCGCCCCGTTCCGCGAACGCATGGCAATGGCCTATGAGACGGGCAAGCGCATCGTCGCGATGGTGCATGAAGACCTGAAGCCCTCGGACATCCTGACCCGCAAGGCCTTCGAGAATGCCATCGTAGTCAATTCCGCCATCGGCGGCTCGACCAATGCGCCGCCGCATCTGCAGGCCATCGCGCGGCATGCCGGGGTCGAACTGCATGTCACCGACTGGCAGGAACTGGGGCACGAAATTCCGCTTCTGGTCAACATGCAGCCCGCCGGGGCCTATCTGGGCGAGAGCTTCTTTCGCGCCGGCGGGGTGCCGGCGGTGATGGGCGAGCTGCGCAAGGCCGGGCTGTTGCACGACGAGGTGATGACCGCCAGCGGCAGGACGATGGGCGAGACCCTGACCGGCTACGAAAGCCGCGATCACGACGTCATCCGCCCAGCTTCGGACCCCTTGCGCGACAAGGCAGGCTTTCTGGTGCTCTCGGGCAATCTGTTCGACAGCGCGCTGATGAAGACTTCGGTGATCTCCGAGGATTTCCGCGCGCGCTTCCTGTCGAACCCGGGGCAGGAGGGCGTGTTCGAGGCCCGCGCCGTCGTCTTCGAGGGTCCCGAGGACTATTACGCGCGGCTCAATGATCCGGCGCTGGGTATCGACGCCGAGACCATGCTGTTCATCCGCAACGTGGGCTGCGTGGGCTATCCCGGCTCGGCCGAGGTGGTCAACATGCAGCCCCCCGATGCGTTGATCCGGGCGGGTATCAACCATCTGCCCACGGTGGGCGACGGTCGGCAATCGGGCACGTCTGAAAGCCCCTCGATCCTGAATGCCTCGCCCGAGGCTGTGGCGGGGGGCGGGCTGGCGCTGCTGCAGACCGGCGACCGCGTGCGGCTCGACCTTGTGGCGGGTCGGCTGGACGCCCTCGTGGACGAGGCCGAATGGACCCGACGCCGCGCGGCCTGGACCCCGCCCGAACTGCACCACCAGACACCCTGGCAAGAGATCTATCGCCGCCATGTCGGCCAGCTTGCCGATGGCGGCTGTCTGGAACTGGCCACCGCCTATCAGCGCATCCGCCATGACCTGCCGCGCGACAATCACTGAGACCAGTGACCCTACTGACTGAGCTTTTTCCTTTCGTCGAGAGACCTCTGCATGACCCGGCCACCTCGCAGGCTGCTGAAAGGTATCTCAGCAGCGCATGGACAAGGCCCGAACCGGACAATTGTTCCTCGGCACGCTAGCCACAGATCTGGCCCGGGCGACCAGCCCGGGCGGCGCCCAACCCTCCCCGTCACGCCGCAGGCGTGCCTCCCGCACGGGGGAGGGCGCATTGCCACGCTGCAAGAAGCGCGACCTTGGGAGGGACTTGGCTATGATAAGGCGCCGCAGCAATTCGACAGGCGGCATGCGCAGCTCCAGCGACATGCGCAGCAACCACAAGTGAGCCCTTCTTGGGGGGTAAATCGCGGGACGAACGACAATTCAAACCATATAAATAGTTGAATTATATGCGTTATCTTGGTCAAGATGGTGCGGTCGAGAAGACTCGAACTTCCACGGGAGTTACCCCACAGCGACCTCAACGCTGCGCGTCTACCAATTCCGCCACGACCGCACGCCATAGCGGGTATTACCTAGCCGCTCGGCCCAGCCTTGTGAAGGGGAAAAGCATCCGGTTGCGCGGCTTCGGCGGCGGGCTGGGCGCGCCAGATTACAAGTGCCAGAGCGGCCATCAACGCGGCGGCCAGCCAGAAGCCCGGCCAGCTTTGCCCGTCGAAGAGCACGGCGTTCATGCGCCGCCCCGGCAGGAGCGTAAACAGCCCCGCCACGCCCATCGACCAGATGTACATCTGCGCCATGGTGCGCCCGTGGGTGACCCTGTCGCCGGCCCGGATGGCGCGGACCGCGCGCCACAGCATGAAGGCCACCAGAAAGGGCAGCGCATGGATGGGCGACAGCGGGCCGATCAGGCGCAACTGGAAGATGCCCAGCGCGGTGATCGCGGTTACCACCATCGCCGCCACCCACAGCCAGCCCGCCGCCCGGTGCAGCGCGTCGCGCCGGCTGCGCAGAATGACCACGGGGCCGGCGGCAAAGGCCAGCAGGGCGGCAAAGGTATGGATGGTGATCAGGGCGCCGCCGCCCAGGATGGGATCAAGCGTCATGGGGTGTTCCTTTCATCGCATCGGTCTGCGTGCTATTCCCCTGCCCAATGCAGCGGCGCGCAGGGAAGCGCGGTTTCGCGGGTAGACGGAGGGCATTCGTGACCGACCCGCAGACGTCATTGGCGATGCGCGAGGTGCGGGCCCATCTTTGCGCCCCCGTCGTGCTGGCCGTGCAGGCCGGGGTGGCGCTGGTGCTGGGGCTCTCCGGCCCCTTCGGCACGCTGGACGGGATGAGCGCGGCGTTGCGTTTTCCCTACTGGGCCGGGATCGTCTTCGGCACCTATGCGCTGGGCACCGCCATCGCGGTGCTGGGCATCGACCGGCTGGACCAGGGGAGCCGGCTGCCCGTGACGCTGCGGGTGCTGCGGGCAGGCGGGCTGGTGGGGATGGGGGCGCTGGCCTTTCTGGCGGCGTGGAGCCTGCCCTTCTTCGGCCTCTCGGGCCTTGCCGTTCCGCTTCAGGCCACCGTGCTGCCGGGGGTTCTGACGGTCTCGGTCCTGATCATGGGGTTGCGCGCGCTCTGGCCGACACCGCCCGCAGTGCCGTCCCAGCCACCGCCCCTGCTGCGCCGCCTGCCGCTGGAAAAGCGTGGCGCGCTGGTCGCCCTGACCGCGACCGATCATTATGTCGAGGTCATCACCGACCGGGGCCGCGAACTGGTGTTGATGCGGCTGGCCGACGCCATGGCCGAGGCCGCGCCGGTGCCTGGCCTGCAGGTGCATCGCTCGCACTGGGTGGCGCTGGACCGGGTGCGCGCGGTGCAGCGGCGCGGTGACGGGGCGGTGCTGGAACTGGATGCCGGCAAGGTGGGCGAAGGCGGCGAGGGGCTGGCGATTCCGGTCAGCCGGCGCCATATGGGGGCCATCCGCGATGCCGGGCTGATGCCCGCGAAACC
>SKNG01000336.1 GCA_007120685.1 Paracoccaceae bacterium
GCAGCTCCCGCAATCAGCTCTCGGCAGCAAGGCGCCCTTGCAGGCGATGAAGGAATGGCACAAACTCAAGCCACAGCTGTTCAGGAAGCAGCCATACTACCTTCCGGGATGTGACACATAGGCACAATCCAAGCGCAGCAATTCAACGCCAGTCACGTCCAGGGGGCTTCGGCCGCTCGGCACTGCCAAGACACGCGACCAGATCGGTCAGAAGCTCAAGCGCAAGTGCCGCGTTGACTCGTGCCGCACCCCTGCCTTGCGGCACCACAGACATTGAAAGAGCATCATGCACCTTTATTCCTGTCCCGCCTGCGGCGCTCGGCTCTTCTTCGAAAACCGCCAATGCCTTGCATGTGGCGCTGAAGTCGTCTTCGACCCGCTGGGGAACAGGATGCGGGAACGCGGCACCGCGAGCGGCGCCATGGCTTGCGCCAATCTTGACGATGCCGGGTGTAACTGGGCCGCAGCGCCTGACCATGACGCCACCAAAGATGCAGATGACCCCGGATTTTGCCTGTCCTGCCGCACCACGCGCACAATCCCCGACCTGTCCCTTGCGCAGAACCGGGATCACTGGCGCGATGCCGAAGCCGCCAAGCGCTGGGTCCTTTGGGGGCTCATGCGGCTGGGCTGGTTCGGCCCCGAGGATAACGGGCCGCCGCCGATCTTCGACATGATCGCCGAGGAGACATCGGCCGGGCCGGTATCGGTGACCATGGGCCACGCCGAGGGGGTGATCACGCTGAACGTCTCCGAGGCCGACCCCGCCAGGCTGGCCCTGCGGCAGGCCGAACTGGGCGAGCCCTACCGCACCGTGATGGGCCATCTGCGCCACGAGATCGCGCATTACCTGCACTGGCGCCTGATCGGTGACGCGGGCTTCGCCCACGCTTTCCGGTCCCTGTTCGGCGACGAGCGCGCCGACTACGGCGCGGCCCTGCAGCGCCACTACGAAGACCCGCAGCCCGCCGGCGAAACCCATATCTCCAGCTATGCCACCGCGCATCCGCATGAGGACTGGGCAGAAACCGCCGCGCATGTGCTGCATCTTCTGGACATAGCCGACAGCTTCGGCGCCACCGGGTTCCGGACCGAGGTCGACGACGCATGGCGGCAGGACGTCTATCGCGAGGCTCCATCGGACGCGGTGATCGACCGGGCGGCGGCGATCGGGGTCGGCATGAACCATGTCAACCGCGCCATGGGGCTGGCCGATCTCTACCCTTTCGTGCTGGCGCCGGGCGTGCGCGAGAAGTTGCTCTTCGCGTTCGAGGCGCTGCGGCGTGGCTGAGCCTGCAATCGCGCCCGGCATGACGCTGAGCAGGGTCCGCAGGACAGTTGGCGCAATTGGATCGCGAATCCGGAACCGTCGCAGCGTGCCCGGCGTTTCATGCAAGAGCTTTCCCTTGGAACTTCAGCGCCATGACAGTCAGGAATGCGGCCGACTCGAAAGCCGATCCGGTGGAGCTTCGCGCCAATACCACCAGTGCAAGATGGTAGCGCCGCCCGCTTTCCTTGCCCTTCAGATCGGTGTGTCTTCAACCACTGCTCTGGTCGTTTGGCTCCGCACCGACTGGTTGCCGGCCTTGACCGCTGTGTTGGTGCTCATGTCTGTCTCGACCTTCGTCGCGCAAGCGGGGCTGCCCTTCGCCATGAATGCCGCGATCCTGTGGTATGTCGGCGCGCGGTTCGCCGGTTCACCGGATCAAACCGGGGCGATCATGTTTCCCAGCAGGATGGCGGTCATGTCGAGGGGGGCTTCGCCGGGGTGGCCGGACAGGTCGATCCCTTGCTGATAGGCGACATTCCCGGCGGTGATGCCGGAAAGATCGGCCGCGGCATCGAGAAACACCCATTGCGGGGCGTTGGGCGTCGGCAGGCCCACGGCAACCCGCAATATGTCGAGCGCATCGCCCGCCGTGACCTGCCCGTCACGGGCCACATCGGCGGCGATAAAATCCATCGGGCCGGCCGGGCCGAAGGACGGCTCCAGCCCCACCGCGATGCGCAGCGCATCGAGCGCGTCGCCGGCGGTGATGCGCGCGTGGTCGGGCTGAAAGCCGTGGCTCGCCTTGACCATCCCCGCCCCCGGCGGCAGGCCGGCAAGCGAAAAGCTCCCGTCCTCGGCGCTCTGCGTGGTGATGGCGCTGCCGTCCGGCATCACGGCCTCTACCTCGACCCCGGCCATCGCCGCGCCGCCGCGGGTAATGACGACGCCCTCGCGCTCGACGCTTAGCGCGGCGAGGAACAGCGCGTCGGTGTTATTTTCCATATCAGCGTCGTAGACCGGAGACGAGACCTCGGCCACCACCGGCTGCACCATCGGCCCCAGCCCGGCGGGCAGCGCGAAATCGAAGCGCAGGCTTTCGCCTGGGGCGAGGCCCTGCAGCGCGATCTCGCTTACCGCTTGCGTCAGCGGCGCGGCATCGGGCAGGGCGGGGGCGTCCAGCACAGCCTCGGGCACGGTCAGGTCCAGCCGCCCCGCGCCGCTGGCGATGTCGCCCAGGTTCTGCACCCTGACCGACAGCACCGAGGCGCCACCGGCGGCCGGCTGCTGGTCCAGCGTCACCGCCAGATCGGCCGCGCCCGTCACCTCGATCGGCGTGTCGAACATGGCGACCTGCGGCGCCAGCCCGTCGCCTTCGGCGCGTGCGTGCAGCCACCAGCTGCCGCTGGCAAGCGCGGCGAAATCCCAGTCGAAGGACAGCGCCCCGGCCGCGTTTGCGGGGACCACGGCCTCGATCACATTGAGGCCCGACAGCGCCTCTGGGGTTTGAGAGACGAAGAGCGTGAGCGCGATCTCTTCGGTATCGCCCGGCGCGAGGTCCAGCGCGATCACGCCTTCCCGCGCGCCTGGCGCGATGGTGACGTCGCTGATCACGGCCTGCGCGCCCTGCAGCATCTCGCTGGCCTCATAACGCACCGCGCCCAGCCCTGTCTCGTCCACCAGCTGCACGTCCCAGATGCCGGCAGCGGGGGCGAGCAGCGCCACGTGCCGACCCGTCGGGCTGGTCAGATCCTCGACCAACGCGATACCGGCGGCCAGCCCGGTATTGTCGCCGAAATCGGCCTCGGTCAGCACCGTGCCACCAGGGGCGATCAGCTCCAGCCTGGCGCTGTCGGAGGCGTTCTCCCATTGCGCCGAGAGGATCACCAGTTCCAGTTCCGGCCCCAGTTCCCAGCTGCCGATGGCGTCGATCCCCTCGTAGCTCATCAATTCGTAGCGGCCATCGAACCAAAGGCGCACCCCGGCCGAGGCGCTACCGCCGAAGGCGTCGAAGGGCACCGAGAATGAGCTCCAGACGGTGACTGAATCGTTCGAATCATTGTCGTCGGCCGAGTAGCGGACCAGCCCGTGGCCCGCTTGCGACAGCCCGCCGATCAGCGGCAGCGCGTCGGGGAAGGTGGCCACGGCTGAGACCGAGGCATCGAGATGCACCACATCGCCCAGGGTCTGGGCGGTGAAACCGGCCTCGCCGGTGATGAGGTCGCCCATGAAGGAGGCCCCCAGCCTGGCGACCAGGAAGGGATCGGCGAAATCGAACGTCAGATCGCCGGCCAGCTTCATCAGTTCGTATTCCAGCACGTCATCGGCATCGACGCCCAGCCAGCGGATCATCGGCGCAGCGATGCGCTCGATTGCGCCGGGCAGCAGATAGCCGACCTGGGTGACGGCCTCGATGTCCAGCGTCACCTCGGCCCCGGCGATGGCCCCGCCCAGGTGACCGCGCACCGGCGCGGGGGTCAGTTCGGTGACCGGCCCCAAGGTGATGCCAAGCTGGGCGCTCAGTACCGGCCAATCGTCGGGGTCCTGCGCGGTCAGGTTTTCCGCCGCCAGCTTGCCACCCTGCACGAAGAGGCCGGTTGCCCCCAGCGGCTTGTTCAGCCCGTCAAGCCCGAAGCTGAAGCTGTCGATGGCCGCCGGATCCCAGGTGGCGCCGACCTCGGCCTCCAGCGTCAGCCCCTTGAAGAGCGTCGGCATGGTGCCCTTGAAACCGCCGCCGAATTCCTTCTCTACCGTGTCGAGCGAGAAGCTCATCTCCTCGATGAAGGGCCGGCCGGGCAGTGGCTTGGCCCCCTCCTGACCCTCGTATTTGATCTCGCCGACGATGTCCCAGTTCCAGCCCTCGTCGTCGCGGCCGATGCGCAGGAACTTGTCGCCACGCTGGAACGGGTCGTCGGCGGCTTCGCCGGCCAAGTCGATGGTCAGCTTGCTTGTGGTGCTGTCGGAAAGGAAGCTGAAGGAGGCTGCCACCGTCTCGCCCCAGGTCAGCGAGGCCTTGCCCATCAGATAGATGCTGTCGGTCAGGAAATCGTAATTCATCCCCAGGTCGGAGAAGCTGAGCGAGAAGGGCGCCCCCGCAGGCAGCGGCAGCCCCAGCGGTCTGTCGGTGAACCAGCGCCCGGCGCCCATTTCGGACAGGCCGAAGGAAGGGCCGGCATCGCTGAGTTCCAGCGCCAGCAGCCCGCCGTCGGTGCTGAAGTCGCCGAACGCATCGCCGAAGCCCAGATCGGTGCGCAGCACGACACCGTCGGCGCGCAGGGCGATGTCGGTAAAGGTCAGCTCGATCAGATCGCCGACCAGCATGTGCGAGGCCGCGACCGCCTGATCCTCGAAATCCGAAACGGCGAGCGTGTCCATGTCGATGGTGAAGCCGCCCTGCATCAGCGGCAGGGTGGTGGGGAACTGGTCGGCATAAAGCTGCCCACGGACGGTCAGCGTGCCGTAGTCGATGGTTGCCTCGGCCTCCTCGATCCGCAAGAGTTGCTCGTTGCCGTCCTTGCGGCCGATATGCAGCGTGCTGCCGGGTTCCAGGGTGATCGGGCTGTCGCGCGTCTCGCGCCCCCAGCCGCCCGTCGTCTCCAGCCGCAAGAGGCCGGTATCGACGAGGTCCCAGGCGAAACTGTCGCTTGTGCGCCCGCCGGTGGCGCTTTCGGCCGCGATGGTGATCTCGTGCTGGCCCGGCGCGGCATCGGGCGCGGCGCTGATCTGCCGCGCGCCCGGGTCCCAGGTCACGCCCTCGGGTTGGCCGGTGACGGTATAGTCCAGCCGCCCGCCTTGGGGATCGGTGAAATAGCGGTCCAGATCGAAGGCGTCGGCGGCCTCGCCGAGCAGCGTCACGCGGGTGTCGAACAGTGTCGAGACCGGCACGCGCAGCGCGTCCGGCATGGCGAGGACCCAGTCACGGGGGAAGCTGCTTGACGCACCGGGGTTCGCATCGGCAAGCATGACCATCCCGCCATTGGCGAGGTCAAAGGCAACGGGTTCGTTACCATAGGCGGGGAGACTCACGCTGTTTATCAACGTGTCACGGTCCAGTAAGACGCTGGACTCCATCCACGGCAGTGGCACGTCCTCGGCGACCCGCACCGTGCCGTTGACGGTTCCGTCGGTGACCCAGAGCGCGCTTGGCCCCCCCTCGGTGCCACGGATCAGAAACAGCGCCCGCCCGTCGCCCACGTCTTCTACAGCGCGTGTGCGCACGCCTTCGATGCCTTCTGCCACCAGGGCTGTGCCGCCCGGGGTGCCGTCGGTCACCCAGAGTTCGTTGCGCTGGTCCGATATCAGAACGCCGCCGCCGACGGCTGCGTCCTCGAAAAAGCTCGGGTGGTAGAACTGAAGGTCATATGGCGCGTCGGCCAGCTTGGTCGTGCCGCCGGGCGTGCCGTCGGTCGCCCACAGGCCGGCGGCAGACGGATCGTCTGCAAGCTCGCTGCCATCGCGCGCTGTGAAAAGCAGCTTGCCATCCACCTTGAACTCCACTTGCCATCCACCCAGCAGCGCGGGCCTGCTGCCATAATAACCGGGGTTGATATCGGCAAGCAGTCGGGTTCCCTGCTCGGTGCCGTCAGTGACCCAAGGTTCGATCCCGGTGCCGATGATGCCGGTTATCTCGGCCACACGATAGGGCAGCTCGATGATTTCCGGAGGCTGGTCGCCCTCCGCGTCGCTCTCGCCGGTCACCGACGTGACAGAGATCGGCCCGGCGCCCAGCGCCAGCATGGTGTCGTCATTCGGCGCAAGCCAGCGCTCGCCGTCTGCCATGGTGCCGAAATCCTGCGTGACGCTGCCTGCGCCGCCCGTGTAGGTAACGCTCACGCTGACCCCCTCCGGCACGGTGACCTGCAGGGCCGGGCTGACTGCAGCGATGCTGACCGGCCCCTCGCCCAGTTGCGTGGGGTTTTGCAGTTCGAAGCGGACGTGACCCTCGAAGCTGCGGCCTTGCAGCACGATTTCGTCCTCACTGCCTGTGAGCAGGGCATTCAGTCGGACGCCTGGATCGCTTCTGGCTTCGAAAGCAAGTCTGCCCGCGGTGCGCTGGGCCAGGTCCAATCCCAGCAGCTCGTCAAAGGAAATGTGTTGCTTGCCGGTGGTAGTGAAAATTGACCGTGACTCATCAAAGACAGCGCCGCGGAACGCGGAGTCGGTGGGATAGGCCCCCTCGCCGATGCCGCGCTCAAACGGGCCGGGCGGGCGCACCGGCTCGGGAGGCGGGGGCGAGGGCGGGGGATCGTAGGGCCGGGTGCCGCCGGGCGTGCCGTCGGTCACCCATTGCTCGGTGACCGAGGAACCGTCGGGTGTTTCGTAGCGGGTGCTGAACTGCAAACGACCGTCATCCAGAAACCGGGCTGTGTGGCGAAAGGCGGTATCGCTGCCGCCCGGTCCCGGGTTGAGGTCGGCCAACAACTGCGTGCCGTCCGCGGTGCCGTCGGTAACCCAGGGTTCGCGCCCATGGATTCCGTCATCGGCCGTAAACAGCACCTTGCCATTGGGCAGAGAAAGAAACCGCACCGGATTGCTGCTCAGAGGTGCCTGCGTGTCTTCGCCAACATCCGGGCGGATATTCTTCAACAGCGTGGTGCCGGCGGCGGTGCCATCGGTGACCCACAACTCGCGTCCGGCCTCCTCGAATGGCATGTCCCGCCCGGCTCTGGCGCTGAACACGATGCGCCCGTCGCCCAGCGGCGTCATCTCTCGCGGATCGCCGCTTGCAAACTCGCCACCGATGTCCTTCAGCTTGACGGTGCCATCCTCGGTGCCGTCGCTGGCCCATAGCTCTGCGCCGCTAAAGGCTTCGTCTGTGGCCCGAAAGACAATCCGCCCATCCGGCAGCGCCGCGAGGGAATCTGGCCCACTGCTCCAGGGGCCCGGCAAGATGTCGCGCACCATCTGCGTGCCCTGTGGCGTGCCATCGGTCACCCAGAGCTCGCGGCCATGCGTGCCGTCATCGGCGGTGAAGAAGACGAGCTTGGACATGGATCATTCCCCTGACATTGCGCGCGGTGCTGCCACCACGCGGCGGTGTCGAACCAGCCTGCAACTGTCCGGGTCAGACGGGCGACGGCAGCAAGCTCAGCACTGAGAGCCGCCGCTTTCGCAACCGGAACAAGGCCACAAGACAACGCAACCCGTGATGCCGCGCGCCGGGGCGAGGCATGCCAATGCCAGATTTCTGACCGCCTGCGCCTTACTTTTCCTTGATCCAGATCAATCTTGGTCGAATGCAGGCTGCCTCGGCAATTCGGGCAGGAAAACTGCCTGGATCGAAGCACCGGACGGTTCGCCTGCAAGATAGACGAATACAGGTGAGGAACCCGAACCTCGCGCTTGCGCGGGTTCAAACGGTGGATGATCAGCCGTCACATGCGCGGACACTTATCCCAAATATTTCATGAGGTCCTGCGCCACCGCATCGGTCGCCATTCGTACCGGTTCGGCGGCGAGATGGGCGTAGCGCGCCTTGGTCTGGACCTGCGTGTGGCCGAGAAGCTTGCTGATCATCGGCAGGCCCTGGCCTGAAGCGACGGCGGGCTTGTGCGCCTGCGGGCGAGGCAACCCCGGTTGCTCGTGGCGATCGCGCTGGCCAACAAGATTGCGCGACAGGTCTGGGCGATGCCGACGAAGGAGCAGGACTATCGGGAACCGGCGGCGGCTGCATGAAAAGGACGACGCGCCGCAGCCGGAGAGCGAGGGGTGTGAGAGGGCGACGACCTGAATGGGCGCATGATCGAACAGATCCGCACCGGCAAGAACAGCAGGCTGCTGCGGGCCAGAGAACTCGTTCTTCAGATCTGGACCCGATCCGCTGATCACCGTACCGGCCGGCGGCCTCTGGAAGCGCCGCACAATAGAGCTCTGACGGAAGACCGTTCTAAATCACGGCGACCACGGCAAACATCTTGCACCGAGGGCGGCAACCACAGAAGCAGCCAGCTACAGGCCCGGCCCCGAAAGTGCCGCCTCCGCCGCCGCGCCCAGCCGCAACAGGCGGGCCTCGGCCATCGGCGGGGCCATCAGGCTGAGGCCGGCGGCGGGTGTCCCGGTGGGCACGGTCAGCGCGCAGCCGCCCGTCAGGTTGCCGATCCTTGTGTTGCGCAGGGTCAGCAGGTTCTCGCGGGTGAAGTATTCGTGGTCGGCCTCCAGCGCGTCGATGCGCGGCGCCGTGTTGGCACTGGTCGGCACCAGCACCGCGTCAAACCCCGCCGTGGCCAGGGCGTAATCGGCGCGCAGCCGTTCCAACTCGTGCCAGGCGGCGATGTAATCGGCCGCCCGATGCGCCGCACCAGCCCGGAAGCGCTCGCGTACCGGCGGGAACATGCGCTCGGGATAGGCCTCGATCGCCGTGGCCCAGGTGCCATAGGTCTCCGATGTGTAAAGTATGCCCGCCAGGTCCATCGCCTCGGCCACCTCGGGGCGGTTGATGCGTTCCAGCCGCGCCCCGGCGCGTTCCAGTTGCGCCAGCGCCGCCTCGAAACCGCGCGCCTGGGTCTCGGCCAGCCCGTCCAGCGCTACGGTTTCCAGCACCGCCAGCCGCGTGCCCGAAAGGCTGGCACCGCGCAGATCCGGCGCCGGACTGGCATCGAGCAGCGCGAAGAGCAGCGCCGCATCCTCCACCGTGCGGGTCAGCGGGCCGATGGTATCGAAACGCGGCGCCAGCGGCACCGCGCCCTGCAGGGTGATCCGCCCGGCGGTCGTCTTCAGCCCCACCAGATCGTTCCAGCCCGCCGGCACCCGCACCGACCCGCCGGTATCCGACCCGATGGCCGCCGGCGCCAAGCCCCAGGCCACCGAGGCCGCCGCGCCCGAGGACGACCCGCCCGACACATGCGCCGGATCATACCGCCATGGCGGGCTGGCGGTAGAGGGGTTGAGGCCGAGGCCCGAAAAGGCCAGTTCGGTCAAATGGGTCTTGCCCAGGCAGGGCAGGCCGGCGGTATCCAGCCGGGTCACCACCGCGGCATCGGCATCGGGCACCCGGCCCCGGAAAAGCGCGGTGCCGGCCTCGGTGGCGATGCCGGCGGTGTCGAACAGATCCTTCCAGGACACCGGCACTCCGTCCAATGGCCCGCGGCGCAGCCCGGCCCGCGCCCGCCCTCGCGCAGCCGCGGCGGCATCGAGCGCGCGCTGGCGGGTCAGGCGGGCATATATGCGGCCGCCCAATGGTTGCGCTTCGGCGGCATCCAGGAACGCCTCGGTCAGCGCCACGGGGCACAGCCGCCCGGCCTCGATCTCGCGCCCCAGCGCCGCCGCGCTCATCTCTCGCCAGTCGTCGCTCATGCCCATGCCCATGCATCCCCTGCTTCAGGACGGAAACGCTAGCGCAGCTTGCCGGCAATGGGAACGGATGATGATATCCGCGTAGCGCGGTGCGGTGGATGCCGTCGGAGCCGGGCGCGGGAAGCGGTTTCGAAACCGCTTGAAGGCGCGTCCACGCGCCTTGGCCCCGCCCCAGGCAGCGGTTGCGCGCCGTGCCGCATGGACATTCTGCGGGCGGCGCGCATATTCAGGGTCATGCAGACGGATTGCGACATCCTGATCGTGGGCGGCGGGTTGAACGGGCCGGCACTGGCCCTGGCGCTGGCGCAGGGCGGGTTGCGCGTGACCGTGGCCGATGCCCGAAGCGCCCAGGCGCGGGCCGAGCGAGGCTTCGACGGGCGCGCCTATGCGCTGGCGCTGGCCTCGGTCAGGGTGCTGCAGGCGCTGCACGTCTGGCCGGCGCTTGAGGCGCAGGCGCAGCCCATCCTGGGCATCCGCGTCAGCCAGGGGCGCACGGGGCAGGGGGCCTTCCCGCTGACGCTGGGCTTCGATCACGCCGAGATCGAGGAAGGCCCGATGGGGCAGATGGTGGAGGATCGCCACCTCTACGCCGCCTTTCTTGACGCGATGCAGGCCGAGCCCGGGATCACGCTGAAAAACGGCGTGCGGGTGGTGGCGCAGGATACCGAGGGCCCGCTGGCGCGCGCCAAGCTGGACACGGGCGAGGAGATTTCGGCGCGGCTGATCGTGGGCTGCGACGGGCGCGACAGCCAGGTGGCGCAGCGCGCCGGGATCCGGCGCTGGGGCTGGGACTATGGCCAGACCGCGCTGGTTTGTGCCGTTGCGCATGAGCACCCGCATGGGGGCGTGGCGCATCAGCTGTTCCTGCCCGGCGGGCCGCTGGCGATCCTGCCTTTGCCGGGCAACCGCAGCTCGGTGGTGTGGAGCGAAAGCCGCGCGGTGGCAGAGGCCATCGCCCCCCTGGACGCAGCCGGCTGGCTGGAACACCTGCGCCCGCGCTTTGGCGGTTTTCTGGGCGATATCGCGCTGGAAGGGGCGCGCTTTGCCTATCCCCTGCGGCTGAGCATCGCCGAGGATTTCGTCGCGCCCCGGCTGGCGCTGGTGGGCGATGCCGCGCACGGGGTGCATCCGATCGCCGGGCAGGGGCTGAACCTGGGGCTGCGCGACGTGGCGGCGCTGGCCGAGGTGGTGATCGAAGCCGCGCGGCGCGGCGAGGATATCGCCAGCCCCCTGGTGCTGGAACGCTACCAGCAGTGGCGGCGGTTCGATGTGGTCAGCCTGGCACTGGGCATGGATATGGTGAACCGGCTGTTTTCAAATGACTCCAGCCTGTTGGCCGTGCTGCGCGGGCTGGGTCTGGGGGCGGTGAACGCGCTGCCGATGCTGCGCCGGTTGATGATCCGCGAGGCCGCGGGCCTGAACGCCGCCCAGCCGCGGCTGATGCAGGGCCTGCCGGTCTGAGCGCTGGTCTGAGCGCCGGTCTGAGCGCCGGTCTTGGCACCGGGCCGAACGCCCGGCTTCCTAGCCGCGCGGATCGGCCCTTCCCTGACGGCGGGCGAGCGCATAAGCTGGCGCGTGAGACGCCAGCGGAGGGACGACCATGGAAATGAAGGATACCCGCCGGATCGAGGCCGAGCCCGCCGTGGTCTGGCAAGCGCTACTGGATCCGGACGTGCTGAAGGCTTCGGTGCCTGGCTGCGACGAACTGACCGGTTCGGCCGAAGAGGGGTTCGAGGCCGTGGTGGTACAGAAGGTCGGCCCGGTGAAGGCCCGCTTCAAGGGCAATGTCACGCTGTCGGAGCGGGTGGAGGGCGAGAGCCTCTATCTGAGCGGCGAGGGCAAGGGGGGTGCTGCCGGCTTCGCCAAGGGTGGCGCGCGGGTGCGGCTGGAACCCGACGGCGAGGCGACGCTTCTGCATTACGAGGTCGAGGCCAAGGTGGGCGGCAAGCTGGCACAACTGGGTAGCCGGATCATCGACGGCTTCGCGCGCAAGATGGCCGACGAGTTCTTCAACCGCTTCCAGGAAGCCGTGGAAGGGCCGGGCGACGGGGAACCGGCGGCGGAAGCCTCCGCGGCCGAGGGGGACGAGGCGGCTGGCGGTGATGAGCCGGGAGAGAAGAAGGGCTGGTTTCGCAAGATGATCCGCCGCTGAGCGTCACAGCGCCCAAGACGATATGCCCGTGCCTTTCGACGTGATCGGGCGTCTGGCGCTTGCCGGGCCGCATCCGTGCATGGCTCTTTCCCGAGGCTGACCCGACATGACCCCCGCATTTCAGGTCTTTATCGCCCCGGCCCGGGCCTATCCGCAGCTATGGCGGGTGGTTCTGGGGCTGGCGCTGATCGCCGGTGTCTATGTCGGCTGGATGGGGCTGATGGGACTGGGGCTTTGGCTGGCGACCGGCGGCGACGGGCTGGAGGGGCGAATGGCAGCCCTTGCGGCGGGCGCCACGCCCTGGTCGCTGATCCTGCTTCTGGCCACCTTTCCCGGCATGGGCTTTGGCGTGTGGGCGGCGGCGCGACTGCTGCACGGGCGCGGCTGGCGCAGCCTGTTCGGCCGGCCCGCCCTGGTGCTGCGCGATTTCGTGCTGGGGGTGGCGGTGATGGCCGTGCTGGGAGGCGGGCTGGGGTTGGCGCTGCTGCCCTTCGCGCCGGCGATGGAGCCGGCGACCCCGAGCGCGGTCTGGCTGGCTTTCCTGCCGTTGGCGCTGGTTGGCATCGCGGTCCAGACCGGGGCCGAGGAACTGGTGTTTCGTGGCTATCTGCAACAGCAGCTTGCCGCGCGTTTCGCCTCGCAGCTGGCCTGGATGGTGGTGCCGTCGCTGCTCTTTGGCCTGGCGCATTACGCGCCCGAGGAAATGGGGGCGCATGCCTGGATGGTGGTGGCGGCGACGGGGTTTTTCGGGCTGATCGCGGCCGATCTGACCGCGCGCACCGGCGCGCTGGGTCTGGCCTGGGGGCTGCATTTCGCCAACAATGTGCTGGCGATCCTGGTGGTGTCGTCGATGGCCGGGCTGGACGGGTTGGCGCTGTTTCGCCTGTCCGAGGATGCGGTGTCGGGGACCGGGTTGGGCGGGCTGATCCTGGCCGACATGGTGCTGATGGGGTTGGTCTGGGGCGCCTGCGTGCTGTGGCTGCGGCGGCGCTGAGGGCCGCGCGCCCTGTCGCCGGGCCGCCGGCTGCCCCACCC
>SKNG01000263.1 GCA_007120685.1 Paracoccaceae bacterium
AGCGCCGGGGTGGCGCTGGCCGCGTTGGCCGGGGCGGCAGCATGGATGGTGGTGCTCTGGGGGCTCTACTGGCCGCAGGCGGGGTGATCCTCTTTCCGACAGTTGGCCCGGAGCCCGCCGAGAAACGGGCTTTCGAAAGCCCGTTTGCACGCGCCTTCGAAGGCGCGTTGTCCAGCCGCTGGCGAGGCGTCAGACCGGCATCGCCATACTCGGCCCGTCAGTCCTCGACTTCGCGCGCCTCTGACGCCAGCATGATGGGGATGCCGTTGCGGATCGGAAAGGCCAGCCGCGCGGTGGCGGACACCAGTTCCTGCCGCTGCGCGTCGTAGCTCAGCCTTCCTTGGGTGACCGGGCAGACCAACACTTCCAGCATTTTGCGGTCAATCGGCGGGCGGGGCGGCGGCGCATCTTCGCCGGGGTCTGGCAATTCCGGCGACTGCTCGTCGTTCATTGCATCCGCTCGCCGCTGTCGCCCTCGCCGCTGGCCGAGCGCATGGCGAATTCCATCAGCGTGATCAGCGTCTCGCGCCGGGTGGACAGCGATGGCGCCTCCAGCAGGGCCTGGCGTTCCTCTGGCGCGAAGGGGCAGAGCATCGACAGCGCGTTGACCAGCAACTCGTCATCGGCCTCCTTCAGACTGGCCCAATCGGTGGAAAGTTCCACGGCGGAGAAATACCGTTCCAGCCGCTGCATGAAGGCGGGCCGGTCCAGCCCCGGGTCGGATTCGGACGGCCCCAGATCGCGCTCGAACCCCTCCCAGGACGGCTTGACCCGGCGATAGGGCACGAAGCCGTCGACTTCGGACACCACCCGGAAGCGGGACACGCCGGTCAACGTGATCATGTAGCGCCCGTCCTCGGTTTCCGAAAACGCCGTCAGCCGTCCCGCGCAACCGATGGCGTGCAGGCGTTTTTCGTCCGAACCCGGCACCTGACGGGGCTGGATCATGCCGATCAGCCGCTCACGCGTCTTCATGCAGTCTTCCAGCATCGCCAGATAGCGCGGCTCGAAGATATGCAGGGGCAGGCGCGCGCGCGGCAGCAGAAGCGCGCCGGGCAGCGGGAAAATCGACAGCGTATCGGGCAGATCGGCGGCTTTGAGCATATGGCTTAACTAACCCGCGGACCGGCTCAGGCAAATATCATCGACGAAAGCCGCCGACGACCCTTCTGTGCCAGCGGGTCGCCCGGTTTCAGCGCATCGAAAATGGTGAACAGCTGGGCGCGGGCGGCGCCGTCGTTCCATTCGCGGTCGCGGCGGAAAAGCTCCAGCAATTCGTCGATGGCGCCTTCCACATCGCCCTGTGCATGCAGCGCCTGGGCCAGATCGAACCGCGCCTGATGGTTGGCTGGATCAGCGGCCAGTGCGGCGCGCAGCTCTTCCACCGGGCCGGCATCGGCGGCCTGACGCGCCAGCGCCAGTTGCGCGCGCGCGGCCTCGATCTCCTTGGCCTGGGCGATGGCCGCCGGCGCGTTATTGATCAGCGCCTCGGCCTGGTCCAGCTGGCCGGTGGCGATATGGGCACGGGCCAGCCCGCCCAGCGCGGCGGCATTCTCGCCGGTTTCGGACAGGATGGCGGCAAAGATCTGCGCGGCATCCGTCGCCGCGCCTTCGGCGAGCATGGTCTCGGCCTCTTCCAGCGCCTCGCCCAGCCCCCCGTCACCGGTAAGCGCCGCCAGCTTCTCTACGAAGGTCTTCAATTCGCTGGCCGGCAGCGCACCCTGGAAGGCATCCACCGGGCGGCCCTGGAAGAAGGCATAGACGGTGGGGATGGACTGGATGCGCAGCTGCGCGGCGATATTCTGGTTCTCGTCGACATTGACCTTGACCATGCGCACCTTGCCGCGCGCCGCCGTCACCGCGGCCTCCAGCGCCGGGCCCAACGTCTTGCACGGGCCGCACCAGGGCGCCCAGAAATCGACGATGACCGGCACCTCCTGGCTGGCATCCACCACATCGGCCATGAATGTGGCTTCGGTTGTGTCCTTGATCAGGTCTCCGGCCGGCGCCTGCGCGCCGCCTCCCAGCGAAAGTTCCACCATGTCCATCCTCTTGGTCTTCTGCGGCGCAATGCCGCTTTGGGCCTATATGCGCATCATTCGGCCAAAGGCCAAGGGCCTGCCCGGACTGCCGCAGGCTTTGGCGTCACGCTTCCGCGGCGTGGCGTTCTTCCAGCACGTCGAAGGGCACGCCCGGTTCGTCCTTGGCGTTGCGGATCACCAGGCTGGTCTTGACGCTGGCCACATTGTCGGCGGCCAGTAGCTCCTCGGTCAGGAAGCGCTGGAAGCTGGACAGATCCGGCGCCACGCATTTCAGGATGAAGTCGATCTCGCCATTCAGCATGTGGCATTCCCTGACCAGCGACCATTCGCGGCAGCGGGACTCGAAGGCGTTCAGATCGGCCTCGTTCTGCCGGTGCAGGCGGACCATGGCGAAGACCTGCACCTCGAAGCCCAGTTCGCGGGCATCGATTCGGGCGTGATAGCCGCGGATATAGCCCGCTTCCTCCAGCGTGCGCACGCGGCGCAGGCAAGGGGGCGCCGAGATACCGACCCGGCGGGCCAGTTCGACATTGGTCATCCGCCCGTCGGCCTGAAGCTCGGCCAGAATCTTGCGGTCTATCGGGTCGAGCTTGGCGCCGGGCATGGGCGACACTCCTGCAGGGCTGCATTGTTTGCGGTTGTGTATGCCGGCGCGTCAGGATGCGCAACAATCTTTCGCATCTGCGCAATCCTGTTCAACCACCCGCCGCCTTTCTTGCTGCCCCGGAAGGCATCGCTTGCACCCCGGACCCGCCAGCCGCTATGCAACCCGTCAGCACACCCAGCCGGCAGCCGCGCCGGGTTGCAATCGCCGCCCGCCTGCCCATATCACATGCACAAAGCCGAATATCAGGAGTGCCCGATGACCGAGACCCGCCACACCCGCCTGTTGATCATCGGCTCCGGCCCTGCCGGCTATACCGCCGCTGTCTATGGCGCGCGGGCCATGCTGTCGCCGATTCTGGTGCAGGGGATGCAACCGGGCGGGCAACTGACCATCACCACCGATGTGGAAAACTGGCCCGGCGATACATCCGTCATGGGACCTGACCTGATGGTGCGGATGGAGGCCCACGCGCGCGAGATGGGGACCGAGATCATCACCGATGTCATCCTGTCACTGGACCTGTCGCAGCGGCCCTTCCGGGCGGTGGGCGACAGCGGCACCACCTACACCGCCGATGCCGTGGTCCTGGCCACCGGCGCGCAGGCGAAATGGCTGGGGCTGGAAAGCGAGCAGAAATTCATGGGCTTCGGTGTCTCGGCCTGCGCCACCTGCGACGGGTTCTTCTATCGCGGCAAAGAGGTGGTGGTGATCGGCGGCGGCAATACGGCGGTGGAAGAGGCGCTGTTTCTGACCAATTTCGCCTCCAAGGTCACGCTGGTGCACCGCCGTGACAGCCTGCGGGCGGAAAAGATCATGCAGGACCGGCTGTTCCGCAACCCGAAGATCCAGGTGATCTGGGACCATGTGCCGGTGCAGGTGCAGGGCA
>SKNG01000002.1 GCA_007120685.1 Paracoccaceae bacterium
GGCTTCTTCTGTGCAGGATCGGATGGGTTGATGGTCGAGCTTGAGCGGAAATTCCTGGGCGGCGCGGGCGCGGTGGCGCTGGCCGACGGGGTGGTGGTGTCGGGCTATGCCTCGGTCTTCGGTGCGCGCGACCGGGGCGGCGACGAGGTGGTCACCGGCGCCTATGCGGCTTCGCTGGCGCGGCTGGCCGCCGCCGGCGGGCGGGTTCGGATGCTGTGGCAGCATGACCCCGCGCAGCCGATCGGCATCTGGGACGAGGTGCGCGAGGACGGCCACGGGCTTTGGGTCAAGGGGCGACTGTTGCCCGATGTAGCGCGTGCCCGCGAGGCGGCGGCGTTGCTGGCCGCCGGGGCCGTGGAGGGGTTGTCCATCGGCTATCGCAAGAAGCGGGCCGAGAAGCTGCCCGGCGGCGGGCGGCGGCTGATCGAGCTGGAATTGTGGGAGGTCTCGCTGGTGACCTTTCCGATGTTGCCCTCGGCGAAGGTGGCCGCGCCCGAGGGGGTGAAGGCTGCGGGCATGGCAGGGGCCGAGATGGCCGCGCTGGCCGAGGGGCTGGAGGCAGCGCGCGTCGCGCTGCGCGGCGGCGGCTTCGAGAAGTGAGGACGGAAAGGATGGCAGAGATGGAGAGCGGTTTTGCCGGCGCGGGCCGGGAGAGCGGAGCCGGGACCGAGCCGGGTGGCGAGGCTTTGCGGCTGAAGGCGGCGATGGAAGACTTCGTGAGCGAGATCAAGTCTTTCCGGGCCGAAGTGACAGGTAGTCTGAAACATCAGGAAGAGCGGATGACCATGCTGGATCGGAAATACACTGCGCGCCTGGCCGCGCCGGCCGCGCGCCCTGCGCTGGCCACGGGTGATGCGGGTGATGGGCTGCATCTGAAGGCCTTTGACGCCTATCTGCGCCGTGGTGAGGACGAAGGCCTGCGCGGCCTGGTGCTGGAGGGCAAGGGGCTGAACACCGGCACCGGGTCGGAGGGCGGCTATCTGGTCGACCCGCAGACCTCGGCCCGGGTGCAGGGGGCGCTTCTGGCCTCGGTTTCGATCCGCAGCATGGCCAATGTGGTGCAGGTGGAGGCCGGCAGCTATGACGTGCTGGTCGATCATGGCGAGATGGGGTCCGGCTGGGCCGACGAGACCGACCCCACCACTGGCACGACGCCGCCGGTTCTGGACCGCATCTCGATCCGGCTGCACGAGCTGTCGGCGATGCCGAAGGCGAGCCAGCGGTTGCTGGAAGATAGCGCCTTTGACGTCGAGGGCTGGCTGGCCGAGCGGATCGCGCAGAAATTCGCCCGCGCCGAGGCGGCGGCCTTTGTCAGCGGCGATGGCGACGGCAAGCCGCGCGGCTTCCTGGACCACACCATCGTCGCCGATGACACCGCCGACTGGGGCGAGCTGGGCTATATCCCCACAGGTGCCGCAGGTGACTTCCATCCCGGCAGCCCGGCCGATGCGCTGATCGATCTGGTCTATGCGCTGGACGCCGGCTACCGCGCCAATGCGGCCTTCATCATGAATTCCAAGACCGCCGGTGCCGTGCGCAAGATGAAGGATACCGATGGCCGCTTCCTGTGGGCCGACAGTCTGGCGGCGGGAGAGCCCGCGCGGCTGATGGGCTATCCGGTGGTGGTGTCCGAGGACATGCCGGATATCGACGCGGGCGCCCATGCCATTGCATTCGGTGATTTCCGCGCCGGCTACACCATCGCCGAGCGTCCGGACCTGCGCGTGCTGCGTGACCCCTACAGCGCCAAGCCCAACGTGCTGTTCTACGCCACCAAGCGGGTGGGCGGCGATGTCACCGACTTCCGCGCGATCAAGCTGCTGCGCTTCTCGGCCAGCTAAGCGGATCGCCCCCGCGGGCTTTCGGGCCGGCGGGGGCGAGGGCGGCGTGGGTTCGGTGGTGGGGCCTTCACCCGGCTGCCGTGGCCCTGCACGGTCCGGCTTTCCCCTCCCGTGCGAGCGGTGCAGGGCCGGCCCGCGCCGTCACCAACCCTTTTCGACGCGCCGGAATGAGAGGATGCGATGCAGCTGACAGAGATCACGCCCCTGGCCGATGCCGCCCTGCCGGTGGCTGCCTTTCGCGCCCATCTGCGGCTGGGCACGGGCTTTGCTGATGAGACCTCGCAGGATGTGGCGCTGGCAGCCTATCTGCGCGCGGCGATCACCGTGATCGAGGCGCGCACCGGCAAGGCCCTGATCGCGCGGGACTTCCGGCTGATCCTGCCGGCCTGGCGCTGGGTGGATGCGCAAGCGCTGCCGGTGGCGCCGGTGAGCAGCGTTGCCGAGGTGGCGCTGCGTGGCCCGGGCGGTGGGCTGACGCCAGCCGATCCGGCGCGCTGGCGGCTGGTGGCCGATACCCACCGCCCCCGGCTGGTGGCGCGGGGCGCGATGTTGCCGCAGATCCCGGTGGGCGGGCAGGCGGAAATCACTTTCACCGCCGGTTTCGCGCCGGACTGGGCGGGCGTGCCCGCCGATCTGGCGCAGGCGGTCATGCTGTTGGCCGCGCAATACTATGAAGCGCGCACCGGCGCCGTGCCGCCGGTGTCAGAGGCCGTCTCGGCCCTGATGGCGCGCTGGGTGCCGGTGCGTGTCACCGCAGGTGGGGCAGGCCGATGAGCGGCTATCACCCCACCCGCCCGATGGTGCTGGAACAGGCCGTGGAGGCGCCGGACGGCGCCGGCGGCCGGGTGCTGGACTGGCAGGCGCTGGGCACGCTGTGGTGCGAGCTGCGCGCCGGTTCCGGTGCCGAGTTGCGCGGCGAGATCGTGCCCGAGGGGCGGATGCGGTTCCGCATCTTCCTGCGCGCCGCCCCCCAGGGCAGCCCGCAGCGACCCCGCCCCGATCAGCGCCTGCGCGAGGGCGACCGCGTGTTCCGCATCCTTGCCGTCAGCGAGGCCGATGCCGCCGGCGCCTGGCTGGTCTGCCACGCAAGCGAGGAGGTGCCGGCATGAGCTACGCATCTGCGGGCGCCCTGCAGGCGGCGCTCTATCAGTTCCTGACCGCCGATGCGCCGGTCATGGCACTGACCGGCGGTGCGGTCTTCGATGCCGCCCCGCCGGGCACGCCCGCCGGCACGCATCTGGTGCTGGGCGAAGAAGAGGTCATCGACCGCTCCGATATCTCCGGCCCCGGCGCCGAGCATCGGTTCACGCTGTCGGTGCGCTCGGATGCCACGGGCTTTGCGCAGGCGAAGGCGGTGGCGGCGCGGCTGGCGGTGATCGTGCCGGAGGCGGCGCTGGATCTGGCGCCCTCTGGCCGGCTGGTGGCGATCTGGTTCGACCGGGCGCAGGCGCGGCGGCTGGATGGCGGGGCCGTGCGGCGGGTGGACCTGCGGTTTCGGGCCCGGGTGGAAGGGCTGAGCGGCGAATAGGCAATCGCGACCCGGTCCGGTGCCGGGCGAGAAGGATCAAGGAGAGCGCAGATGGCGGTGCAACGCGGCAGGGATCTGCTGATCAAGATGGACATGACGGGCGATGGCACATTCGAGACCATCGCGGGCCTGCGCGCCACGCGCATCAGCTTCAACACCGA
>SKNG01000455.1 GCA_007120685.1 Paracoccaceae bacterium
AGCTCGTTGCCTGCGTGTTGACCTGGCCGGGCAGTTCCAGCGCCTGTTTGGCCGTCCCGACAGCGTCTTCGAGCGTGTTCAGCTTGCCGCGGACATCGGCGACGTTGACCTCTGTCCTGCCTAGGTTGGATTCCAGCGCGCGCAGTTCGTGTCCCGGTTCATCAGGCATCGCGACGACTTTCTGCTGATGGCGCGCCGGCGGTGGGGCCGGCCCGCTGCGCTTTCGGACGGCCAGTGACCCGCACCGGGATGGTGCGGGCGGCAAAGATGTCCCGGTTGTTGCAAATGTAGCAAAAAATCGACGCCGTGCCTATCAGGTGTTTACCCCATGTGCGCAGACGATCCTTGTAATGCCTTTCCCCGGCGATCGGGTCGGTGGCGCCGCCCCTGCGTTCTTCCCGGCACGAGCATTGCGGGGGGCTGTCTGCCCCCGTCGCCTGTCGGCCTTCGATTGGAAAGCCCTCTGCCGGGGGTTGTTGGAAAGTGACCGCGAACCCGGCCAGCCATCCGAACGTGGTTCAAGGTGCCAAGATCCCGCTCTAACGGCCCGCCGGGCGCGGCGCCGTGGTGCATCTGACGCTGACGATCGTCCAGCCTTCGGGGACGACCCGCTCCAGTTCCGGGCCGGCGGCGAAGATGCAGGCGATGGGCTGGCGCGGAACGAAGTCGTGGACATGCTCGACGCAGCCGTCGGGCGCGCCGAGTTCGCAGATAAGGGCGATGATGCGCATCATGGCCCGGCTGCCATGGAAAAACCGGCAGGTCCCGCAACCGGTATCGCTTTTCCTGTTTGGGCTGGCAGCGCGCGCGCTCGCCCATCGTTGGTCCGAGATCTGCGGACCCGACCGAGTGCGCCGAGAAGGCCCAGCGCGGTCAGGCCGAGGACGAGAGAGGGCGGCAACGGAATGGCCGCCGGCGCTTGGGCGAACCCGTGCCTGTCAATATGCGCGTCGCTCAGGCCAGTATTGGCGGCGATCAGACCGCCGAGCGAACTCGCCGCCGCCCAGTCCCGAGCAAAGACCGAGAGGCCGGGTGCCGTGTAGAAGTCGGGATCGTCGGCAAGTTCGATGAACTGGAGCGCCCAGATCGCCGCGCCGGTATCGCCCAGATGTTCGAATTGTGGGCGGAACTCGGACAGCAGGCCGGCCAGCAGGTCGACGCCGTCGCCCGAACCGGCATAGGCGGCCAGTACATCGGCCGGTAAGAGCCCCTCGATGGGGATATCGGGAAAACCGAGAGCCGCGCGCATCGCCATGTAGTCCGGTAGTCCGTGGTCGCGGCCACGCTGAATGTTGGTGGCCAGCAGGTCGATCAAGAAACTCGCCCCGAAGCCCGGCAGCTGTGCGTTCCGCAGGCTGTCGACGACAAAGCTGTCGACGGCCTCGGCCTGCTGCATCGCGGCGCCGTAGATAATCTCTTCGATCGTGGCGTTGCCCAGGCAGCCCGGATCGAAGAAGCAGCCCGAAAGCGGCACCCGGCGCTCCGCGCCGTCCGGGGTTGCCAGAAGGATCGTGTCGGGGACCTGGCTGTGACCAAGGCGCCCGGCGGCCGCTGTGAACTCGGCGATCGCCCCCGGCGCGGTGCCGATCAGCGAGGGATCGGGCAACAGCGCCGAAAGGTCGCCCGCCCCGGTGACGCCGCGGCCCAGAAGCTGCGGCAGAATATCTTCGTAGAGGATCTTCTGCTGGCTGCTTACAACCAGTTGCCGCGCGCCCTGGAACACGGCCTCGTCCGAGCAAGGCAGTCCGGCCGCGGCGCAGGCCATGACGATACTGCCAGCAATTCGGTTGTGTTCGCGGTGAAACAGCTGGTGGGTGGCCAGAAGCACCGGGTTTTCGTCGGCGCGAACGTCGCCCGCCTGCGGCCGGCCATCAGGCCCGATGGTAAGACCGCCATCCGGCGCGCTCAGCAGGCGCCCACCTGAAAATTCGCGCAGAGCGGCGAGCGTAGCGGCGTCCGAGCCGTAGATCGCCGACCCATCAAGTCGCGGCGTGACGATGTTGAGTTGCTCGCGCGGATCCTCGGGGCCGGTTCCGCCCTGAAAGATCGAGCGTTGCATCGGCAAGACCAGCGCCCCGTCGACCGTCGAGGCGATCGGATCGTTCGCCGGGGCGACGACATTGAATGCCTCGGCCGGGTCGGTCGAGGTGGGCGTGCGAGCATGGGTGTGACTGGTGAGCAGTTGCAGCATGGCAACCGTAAGGGTGCTGAGCGGGATTTCAGGCTCAAGCCGCAGCGCCGGCGTGCTGATGGCGTTCGAGATCGCGCGCGGCGACGGGCGGGTCGCCCCCGCGGGGGCGCCGATTCCATCGGCGTAGGCGGGCGGCGCAAGCCGTGCGAGGGGCGTAAGCGTCGATCCGGCGGGCAGCGACGCCGGCGGGATACCGGCGGCAACCGCAAAGGCGTAGGTTGCGAAAAAGTCGGGATCGACCGTCACGGCTCTGGCCGGGCCGGCACTGGCAACCATCGACGCCAGCAGCGTCGCGCAGACGGGAGCCGACCGCAAAGCCATTCGAGAAACCGAATGCCGGGTCCAGGCCCGGAACGACCCGGTCCTCGCGGAGCGGGTGGATCGGTAAGGGGCGCAAGAAAGTCGTTCCATGCCGATCTCCTCCGGGTTGCGGCGTGCAGTCCGATGACAGTCACGCCTGATCTCGCGCTGTGCCGCTCACGTTGCCGCGGCGGGTGTGAAAAGCGATTTGGCAGTGATCACAGGGTAACCAGTGATCTCAGGGTAACCGGCCGGGACCTTGGTGACCCTGATCGGGTCCTGACGAAACCATGATGGATTCATGATCTCGGCCCGGTTTGCTGCGTGAGCGCGGCTGGGGACAGGCATCGCCGCGGTGGCACCAAACGACCAGGCGGCCGACAGCCGGAATGCCGAGCCCCGCAGTGCAGGACTGCAGGCCGACAGGTTCAGCCCGGCTATGAGCGCCGAGGTGCTCGCCGCAGCGTGCCGACCGTGGTCGCCTACACCCGCGCACCCGAACGCTTTTCATTGCGTACGGAGGCAGGAACCTTCTCCGAGCGTAGCGGTTAGGGACCCTTGGGATTGTCGAGTGCCCAGAGCAGCCAGGTGAACATTGTGCACGGAACTGGAGCACCGTCCAAAGTGCAGTTCCACTGCCATGCCACATTGGTTCTGTTGATCTCGATGTCGTACCGCTTCAGTACGGCAACGATTTCTCGAGTGATCTCCTCGTGCTTGCTTTCCATGATTGCCGAG
This sequence comes from Paracoccaceae bacterium, assembly GCA_007120685.1. Taxonomy (GTDB): domain Bacteria; phylum Pseudomonadota; class Alphaproteobacteria; order Rhodobacterales; family Rhodobacteraceae; genus Pararhodobacter. The sequence continues at coordinate 3,230 of SKNG01000455.1, forward strand.
AGCCGGTCGTCACCTGCTGTTTTTGCCATGATAGGTCTCCGATTGAGAAAGGCTCACAAGCCTACACTGATGAAAAACAACCAATTTCTTAGTGGTAGTCATCTCAGGAACTGTTTTGTTCCGGTCTTGGGAAACTTGTGCTGACATAGCATGGACAACCCCACGTTGACGCTGATCGGGTCGTGACGAAACCATGATGGATTCATGATTTCAGCCCGGTTTGCGGCGCTGGCAGGGCTTGGGGGGCAGGAATCGTCGCGGCGGTTTTCAAGCGCACCGGAAGCCTGCGGTGATTCGCCCAGAAGTAGAGTGCATCTGCCAAAAGATGTAGACAGATCTGAGGAATCGGCACAGGATGACGCACCGCGTAACTTACTGCGGGCATGGTGCGCATCGCCGAGCGTGGAGGGCCGTCGGCGCGTACATGGTTCAGGGAGGGGCGCGCGCTCCATGCGGTACGAGTTCCAGTCGCATTGCCTCGACGTGCAGCGCCGCGAATTGATGCGGGACGGGCGGCTGGTGCCCATCGCCCGAAAGCCGTTTCAGGTATTGCAGCATCTGCTCGAACACCGCGACCGGCTGGTCTCGAAGCGGGAATTACTGGAAATCTTCTGGCCCAGAGTGGTTTCCGAGAACGTCCTCCAGACCACGATCCGGCAGATCCGGATAGCCGTGGGCGATGATGGGCGCAGCCAGGGCGTGATCCGGACCTATCATGGCGAGGGATTTCGCTTCATTGCCCCGGTGGCCGTAGCCACGGACGTTGCGACCGCTGCCCCGGACGGCGTTCCCAGCCCGGAGCAGGCGTTCGGGCCGCAACCGGCCTTGCAGGGCCTTGCGGAGGCGCCGATGCCACCGCCGATCCCCGGTCTGCGAGCCGCGACCCTTGACGAGCATCGCCTGTCGGCAGTGCTGGCCTGCCGTCTGTCCGTCGACGGCGCTGCCGATGGCAGAGTGCGCAGCAACGCGATCAGCACCATGCTCAGGCATGCGGAACGACTTGTCGAGAGCCACGGCGGAATGGTGCTGCAAGAGATGTCGGATGGCTTCACCGCGGTTTTCGGTGCCGCGGTGGACGCAGAGAAGGGAACAAGCCGGGCATATGACTGCGCCCGCGACCTTGCACTGAAAGCGGTCGAGGCGGAGCCGCAAACAGCCGTTGCTCAGCCGCGGTTCGGTCTCGATGTGGGGCGCTTTCCGGTAATGGCGGTCCGGAGCGAGGCGCGCGCGCGGGCCCTTCAGTCGCGGGTCTTGAAATCAGCCCTTGTTCTGGCCGACAGGGCCGGGCGCCAACAGGTTGCGCTGTCTGATCGTGCCGCGTCGCATCTCGGCCCAGAAGTCCGGCGCAGGCGCACGGTCACAGGCGCCGTACCCCTGCTTCGCGCGCTGCCTGGGTCAGACGCCGCTGCTGCCTCTGTGGGACGCGGCTTTGCCGATTTCGTCGGCCGACAGGCAGAAATGGCCTTCTTGACCGACACGCTTGAGCGCACGATGTCGGGCCGGGGCGGGATGGTTGTGCTCTGCGGTGAGGCCGGTATCGGAAAATCTCGACTGCTGACCGAGTTCCTCGCGCTGGCCGATACGCAGGGATGCCCCTGCCTGACGCTCCTTTCCGACCCGAGGGATCGCAACACACCCATGGGCATGATGGCGTCCCTGGCGCGCAGGATAGACGCCGCGCTGGGCGCCGGGAACGCTGAAGAGGGCCGGCTCGATACGGTCGAGGATGCTCTCTGGCGCGATCTGCTCGACGCGGGAGCGGATGCAGGTGTCTTGGCGATGCTGAGCCCGCATGCACGCCGACAGCGGAGCTTTCGGGTCCTGCTCACGCATTTGGCGCGGCTTGCGAAACGGGGTCCGATGGTCCTGGCGATCGAGGATGCGCATTGGCTGGACGCCACATCGCGCGACTTTCTGGACCACCTTGGCCGGGCGGTTGATGGCATTGCGGTCATGGCTGTCGTCACGTCGCGCCCTGAACCCGGACCGGCCCAAATCGATGCGCCGGTGGCCACGACACTGCGGCTGCCGCCACTTCAACCAGCCGACGGGCTGCAACTCGTCAGGGGTCGGTCAGGTGTCGCCGGAATGCGCGATGAGGATGCCCGCGCGCTGGTGGAACGGGCTGCCGGTAACCCGCTCTTTCTTGAACAGCTTCTGGTGGCTGTCGATGGCGGCGCCGACCCGCTGCGCGACCTGCCCGACACAGTGCAGGAGGTCATCGCGGTTCGCTTCGGGCGCCTGTCGACCCGTGCGCGCGCACTGCTGCTGGCGACGGCTGTGATCGGGCCGCAGGCGCGCAGGACGGCAATGGCCGGTGCCGTGGCATGGGATGAGACAGAGCTGGACGCGGCCCTGTCGGAACTTCTGGATGCAGCCGTTCTGGTCGAGGACATGCTGGAGGCCGAGGGCAAATTTCGTTTCAGGCATATCCTGCTGCAAAACGTTGCCTATGCCATGCTGGCGCCGCAGGATCGGCAGGATCTGCACAGCCGCATCGCGCGCCTTCTTGCTCAGGACGACCAGGCTGCAGAGCCCGAAAGGCTGGCCTGGCATTATCAGGAAGCGGGTGAAACGGTAGCCGCTGTCGCACAATGGACCCGGGCGGCTCGGCTCGCGCAGCGGCGTTCCGCGAGCCGCGAGGCGGTGGCCTTTGCGCACAACGGACTGCGCCTGATGCGAGAGTCGCGAGATCAAACAAGTGTCGGGCGTGAGCTGGAGCTGCAACTCACCTTGGCACCGGCGCTGGCGGCAACGATGGGTTACGGCTCTGACGAGGTGGGTATCGCCTATCGCCGCGCCCGCGACCTGAGCCGGCTGGCAGGAACGCCGCGCGGGGAGTTCCGGATGCTGGTGGGGCTGTGGAATTACGCCTGGGTGCGCGGCGATCTGGCCCAGGCACGTGGACACGCCGGCGAACTGCTCGCCCTGGCTTCAAGCAGGGGAGATCCCACGCTGCAGTTGCGGGCGCATGCCTGCATGGGCGAGATCCTGTTCCACATGGCTGATTTTTCGGCTGCTAGCGACCACCTCGCCAATGCCTGCCAGCTTTTCGCCGATAGTGCCGAGGTCCAGGCCGCAACCCGCGTTCCGGCCGTTGCCTGCCACTGCTACGCCGCCTGGACGGCGAGCTTCCTGGGTCGATCGGCCGAAGCGCATGAGTTCTGCGATACTGCCGGCGGAATTGCCGACGCATTGCTCCAGCCCTTCAGCATGGCGCTCCATCTGGCCCTCAAAGCGGAACTGCTGCTTTTTGAAGGCGATGTTCTGGCGTGCCGCGACACCGCGCGCGAAGCCGCTGCACTCAGCCTGCGCGAGGGCTTTCCATTCTGGCACGGCACAGCGCTGGTCAATCTTGGCTGGGCCGAGGCCCATGCCGGCGACCCTGCTGGCGGACTTGCGCGCCTGCAAGAAGGCATAAGCGTCTTCGAGGCGACAGGCGCTCGCGTGCAGCTGGCCAACTGGTACGGCCTGCTCGCCGAAGTCTTCCATCTCGCTGGAGACCGCAAGAATGCGCGCACCGCCTGCGACACAGCCGCCGATTGGGCCCGCCGCACCGGCGACCTCTTCTTTCTGCCCCGCATAGAACGCACCCGTGCTGCCCTCGACCTTGTGTCATGATCCCGCGTCGAGCCGATCTGCGACATGCTGCCGATCGCCCCGTCCACCTACGACGATCACCTCGCCAAGCCGGCCGATCCCACGCGTTTCTCTGCCCGTGCTCGACGTGGCGAGGCGCTGCGCACCCAGAGCCGGCGGGTCTTTTTAGGAGAGCCGGAGCGGCTGAGAACGGCGGTGCAAATTTGTCCAGGGTAGCTGCGGGGCAGGCCCGCTGCGGGCGGCGCAATAGTCGTCCACCTTGTCCTTCCTGCGGGCTTCAGGGGGGCGGGTGGCTCATACCCTTGGACATGTATCGGAAGGTTCGACTGGCTTGTGCCGGGGCAGGAACACGCGAGAGGCGGCGCCCGGCGCAACCCTCGAACGGAGAATGCGGCGGGAGAGGCCACCGGCCCAGTCAGCTCATGCCGCGATCATGGGGTCCAGGCGTTTCGCGATGGGGAGCGCTCACCGCCGGGGTCAGGTAGCGAATCGCGCCCGCGTCCGGTTGGCGAACCAGACCAGCGACAGCATCACCGGCACCTCGACCAGCACGCCGACCACCGTGACCAGCGCGGCCCCCGAAGTCAGGCCGAACAGTCCGATCGCCACCGCCACCGCCAGTTCGAAGAAGTTCGAGGTGCCAATCAGCGCGCAGGGTGCGGCCACGTCATGCGGCACCCGCCATTTCCAGGCCCAGAAATAGGCCAGCGCGAACATCCCGTAGGACTGGATCAGGATCGGCACCGCCAGAAGCAGGATCAGGAACGGGTTGTCCAGGATCACATTGCCCTGAAAGCCGAACAGCAGCACCACCGTCAGCAAAAGGCCCAGCACCGACAACGGCTTGATCCGCGCCGTAAAGTCCGCCACCGCCGCCGCGCCGCCGCGCGCCACCAACCGCGCCCGCGTCCAGGCCCCCGCCGCCAGCGGCAGCACCACATACAGACCCACTGACAGGACCAGCGTTTCCCAGGGCACGCTAAGTTCCGTCAGGCCCAACAGCAGCGCGACAATGGGCGCGAAGGCAAAGACCATTATCACGTCGTTTACCGAGACCTGCACCAGCGTGTAATTCGGATCGCCACGCGTCAGGTTCGACCAGACGAACACCATCGCCGTTCAGGGCGCCGCCCCCAGCAGGATAAGCCCGGCGATATACTGGCCCGCATCGGCCGGGTCGATCAGCCCGGCAAAGACATAGTGGAAGAAAAGGACGCCCAGCGCTGCCATGGTGAAGGGCTTGATCAGCCAGTTGACGGTCAGCGTGATGACCAGCCCCTTTGGCCGCCGCCCCACGTCCCTCAAGGCAGTGAAATCCACCGCCACCATCATCGGATAGACCATCGCCCAGATCAGCACCGCGACGATCAGGTTGACCGAGGCATAATCCAGCGCCGCAAGGGTCGCGAACACCCCCGGCACCAGGGTGGCGAGCCAGATGCCCACCAGGATGCACAGCGCCACCCAGAGCGACAGGAAGCGCTCGAAGATCGACATGACGAAACCCCTCGCCCAAGCCTCATACCGTTTCCGGTTGATCGCTTCGGCAGGCGCGGGGGGCGGGGTGACGCGCCTTCGAAGGCGCGTGCGAACGGGCCAATCACAAAGCCCGTTCTTCGCCATTGCGCATGCGACCCGAGCCAATCAACCGGATCTCGTATCAGGTGCCCCAGTCGGCGCCCTGCATTTCGCGCAGCCGGCTGGCGGTGCGCTCGAACTCGAACGCCCCGGTGCCCTCGGCATACAGCCGCTCTGGCGCATCCGCCGCGCTGGCGATCAGCCGCACCCTCGCCTCGTACAAGGCGTCGATCAATGTAACAAAACGTTTGGCCTCGTTGTAATTCGCGGCCGACAGGCGCGGGATGTCCTCGATGAACAGCACCCGCACCGCCTGCGCGATGGCCAGGTAATCCGCCGGCCCCAGAGGCTGGCCGCACAGCGCCCAGAACCCCGCCCGCGCCACGCCGTTGTGGTGATGCGGCAGGTCCACCGCCCGCCCCTGCACCATCAGCCGCAGCGGCGCGCCCTTGTCACCCCCCGTCAACTCGTCCCACAGCGCCTGCATCCCCGCGCGGGCGGCCGCGCCCGAGGGCTGGAACCAGACCTGCGCCCCTTCCAGCCGGTGCTGGCGATAATCGGTCTCGCTTTCCAGTTCGATCACCTGCATCCGGTCGCGCAGGAAGGCGATGAACGGCAGGAACAGGCCGCGGTTCAGCCCGTCCTTGTACAGATCCTCCGGCGGCCGGTTCGAGGTGGTGACGATATGCACCCCCCCGTCCATCAGCATCCGGAACAGCCGCCCCACGATCATCGCATCGGTAATGTCGGTGATCTGCATCTCGTCAAAGGCCAGCAGCCGCAGATCGGCCATCACCGCCTCGGCCACCGGGGCCAGCGCATCCTCGACGCCCTTCGCGCGGGCCGCATGCATGCCGGCGTGCACCTCCTGCATGAAGGCATGGAAATGCACGCGGCGCTTGGCGGGCAGGTCCACCGCCTCGGCGAACAGATCCATCAGCATCGACTTGCCGCGCCCAACGCCCCCCCACAGGTAGATGCCCCCCGCAGGTTCGGGCTTTGCCTTGCGCAGCCCGGCCAGAAAGCCCTTTCGCGCCGGCGCCGGCGCCTCCAGCCGCGCGCGCAGCGCCTCCAGCGCCGGCAGCACGCCGCGCTGCGCGGCATCGGGCTGCAAGGCACCTTCGGCCGCGCGGGCATCATAGAGTTCGGTCAGGGTCTGGCGCATGTGTCTGCCGGCCTTGCCTCATTGCGCCCTGCCGGGTAACGGTGGGCATCGCGCCTTGCAAGAGGAAAGCCCGACATGCCCCTGACGCCCAGCCCCGCCGACGACCCCACCACGCTGGTTTCCACAGACTGGCTGGAGGCGCATCTGGGCAGCCCCGACCTGCGGATCATCGACGCGTCGTGGTATCTGCCCGACATGGGCCGCGATGCCCGCGCCGAATACGATGCCGCCCATATCCCCGGCGCGCGTTTCTTCGATATCGACGAGATTTCCGACCAGCGGTCCGCCCTGCCGCACATGGCCCCGCCGGTGGAGAAATTCATCAGCCGCATGCGCGCCATGGGCATCGGCGACGGCCATCAGGTGGTGGTCTATGACGGGATGGGCGTGTTTTCCGCGCCGCGCGTCTGGTGGACCTTCCGGCTGATGGGCAAGACCGATGTGGCGGTGCTGGACGGCGGGTTCGCCAAATGGCAGGCCGAGGGCCGCCCGACCGAGGACATGCCCCCCGTCATGCGCGACCGCCACATCACGGTGCAACGCCAGGCGCATCTGGTGCGCGATGTGGCGCAGGTGGCGGCGGCGTCGAAGCTGGGCGACTGGCAGATCGTCGATACCCGCCCCGCGCCGCGCTTCCGGGGCGAGCTGGAAGAGCCCCGCCCGGGCCTGCGCGCGGGCCATATCCCGGGGGCACGGAACGTGCCGTTTACCGAGCTTCTGGCCAGCGACGGCACGATGAAGCCTCCGGCCGAGTTGCGCGCGGTGATCGAAGCCGCGGGCGTGGCGCTGGACAAGCCGATCATCACCTCCTGCGGATCCGGCGTCAGCGCGGCGATCCTGTCCCTGGCGCTGGAAAGGGTGGGGCACCGCAAACACGCGCTTTATGACGGGTCCTGGGCGGAATGGGGCATGTATCCGGACCTGCCCATCGAATCGGGCTGACGCCATGCACGCCATCCGCGCCGGCGAACGGGTCAGATACCGCGTCACCTGGCTGGAGATGACCGACCGGCCCCGCTTCGGCTGGCCGTCCATGCCCATCGGTCAGGATGCAGCACTTCTGCGCGCCGACGACCCGCCCGCCTGGTATCTGCTGGCGCTCTATGATGCCGTGGGCCGGGACTACGAATGGACCGATCTGCACCAGGGCCCGCAGGAAGATGTCGCCGCCTGGCTGGCCGATCCCATGGTGCGGCTTTACACGCTGATGGGTGCGGGCTGGCCGCAGGGGTTCTTCCTGCTGGACGGGCGCGAGGCCGGCACCTGCGATCTGGCCTATTTCGGCCTGGTGCCGCAGGCCATCGGCAAGGGGCTGGGTGCCTGGCTGTTGCAGGCCGCCATCCTGACCGGCTGGGACATGCCGGGCGTGCAGCGGATGACCGTCAACACCTGCACGCTGGACCACCCCCGCGCCCTGATCCGCTATCAGCGTTTCGGCTTCGAGCCGGTGCGCACCGAAGAACGCGAGCGGGTGCTGACCCGCGACCAGACATTCCACCAGCCGCTGCTCTGACAGCGCGCCAAGAGGACCAGAGCGATGTTCCATACCCTCCCCGCCCCGAAACCCGATGCCATCCTGGCCGTGATGCAGCTTTTCCGCGAGGACCCGCGTGACCGGAAGGTCGATCTGGGCGTCGGCGTCTACAAGGACGCGCAGGGCCGCACCCCGGTCATGCGCGCCGTCAAGGCCGCCGAGGCGCGGCTGGTCGAGACGCAGGATACCAAGGGCTATGTCGCCCTGACCGGCGATGCCGCCTATAACGAGGCGATGGCCGATCTGCTGCTGGGCGGCGTGGTGCCGGCATCGCGCATTGCGGCCTCGGCGGCGACCGGGGGCACGGGGGCGGTGCGTATGGCGATGGAGCTGATCCGCGCCGCCAACCCCGCCGCGCAGGTCTGGATCAGCACGCCGACATGGCCCAATCACAACGTTCTGGCCAATGCCGTCGGCCTGACCCAGCAAAGCTATCGCTACTATGATGCGGCCGAGGGGGTGCTGGACCGGCAGGGCATGCTGGACGATCTGGCGCAGGCGAAACCGGGCGATGTGGTGCTGCTGCACGGCTGCTGCCACAACCCCACCGGCGCCGACCCGCGCGAGGCCGACTGGGCCGAGATCGCCGCGCTGATCGAAGCCAAGGGCCTGATTCCCTTCGTCGATATCGCCTATCAGGGTTTCGGCGAGGGGCTGGATGCCGATGCCGCCGGGCTGCGCCATCTGGTGGCGCGGCTGCCACGGGTGATCATCGCGGCCTCGGCGGCGAAGAACTTCGGGCTTTACCGTGAACGCGCCGGCATCTGCCTGGTCACCTGCCCCGAGGAAGAGCGCGCGCTGGTCACTGGCACGCTGGCCACGATCAACCGCGCCTCGGTCAGCTTTCCGCCTGACCATGGCGCGCGGGTGGTCAGCACCATCCTGACCGATCCGGCCTTGAGGCTGGACTGGCAGGAGGAACTGGAAGCGATGCGCCAGCGCGTGCAGGGGTTGCGCGGCGCGCTGGCCCAGGCGCTGCGGGCCGAGACTGGGTCCGACCGTTTCGGCTTTCTGGCTGCCCAGCGGGGCATGTTCTCGGTGCTCGACGTGAGCCCGGAACAGATTGCCCGGCTGCGCGACGAAGCGGGCGTCTATATCGTGCCGGGCGGGCGGATGAACATGGCCGGGCTGACCGAAGACAGCGTGCCCGCCGTAGCTTCGGCCCTGGCCGGCGTGCTGGCCGATCGCGGTTAAGCGGGCGGGCCTGCGCGCCCGGCAGCACCGGCCCGGCAGAACCAGCCCGGCAGCCCCCGCCCGTCAGACTCGGCCCGTCAGCCCCGAAAGGTAACGGGCAGGTTGAAGCGATAGGTGCCGTTCAGCCCCTGCGGCGCACGCGGCAGGCGGGCGCGGCGCACGGCGTCCAGCGCGGCGCGGTCGAGTGCGGCATGGCCGGAACTGCGCGTCACCTGCACCGATGCCAGTTGCCCGCTGGCATTGACCGCCAGTTGCAACTGCACGGTGCCACCGGCGCGCACCCCGCGCGGGTGGCGCTGCTGGCGTTGCACCGCAGCGCGGATCCCCCCGCCCCATTGCGCGACCAGCGCGGTCGAATCGGCCCCGGCGCGGCTGGTCGTGGCCGCGCGGCCCTGCTGCCCCTCGCGCGGGCTGGC
>SKNG01000029.1 GCA_007120685.1 Paracoccaceae bacterium
CGCGTGGGGCTGGGGGCCGAGGTGGCCGATCTCTACCCGGCCGAGCTTTCGGGCGGGATGCAGAAGCGCGTGGGGCTGGCGCGCGCGATTGCCGGCAACCCGCCGATCCTGTTCTTTGACGAGCCCACGGCGGGGCTGGACCCGGTGATGGCGGGGCGGATCAACCGGCTGATCCGGTCGGTGGTGACCGAAATGGGGGCGACGGCGATGACCATCACCCATGACATGCGCACGCTGCGCGATGTCGCCGACCGGGTGGCGATGCTGCGCGAGGGGCGCATCCACTGGCAGGGCAGCCGCGACGAGGCGCTGGAAGCAAGCGACCCGGTGCTGCGCGAATTCGTCACCGGCGGAGAAGAGGGCGACGAGACCTGAGCGCGGCGCCGGGGGCTGGCGAGGACGGGCCTTGCAAGGCCCGTCACGCGCGTTCGAACGCGCGTTGCCCCGGTGCCCTGATGACGGGCCGCCGGGCTGTCGGGCGATGGCGCCATGTCATTCTGCGACCGTCACACCCGCCGTTCCGGGTCGTCAGGATTTGCCGCGCCGGGGCGGTTGATCGCCACCAAGCCGCCCCGGGCGGCCACCCTTGGGCCCGCCTGTCTTTGGCCAGCCTGTCTTTGGTCCCGCGCTCTTCGGGCGGCGCTCGCCGTCAGCCTGGCCCTTGAACCCGACGCGGCCTGGTGCGGGCGATGGCCCCTTGCCGGCCTTGTCACGCGGCGCTTTCGCCCCGGGTTTGCCGGCGGTCGCCTTCTGGCGGGCAGCGTCGCGCGGGGTGGCCTTGCCGGGCGGTGTGAAGCGTTTCGACGTGTCGCGCGCATCGGCCATCGGTGCCGCGCGTGCAGGGGCAGCTGATGCAGCGGGCGGGCGCGCGGGCTTTCGGGCAGGCTTGCCGCCGGCGCGGGGCGCCTCCTGCGCGCCGGGGGCCGGCCGGTCACTGTCGCGCTTGCGGTCCCGGGTGGATGGGGGCGTGGCGGGGCGTTCGCGGCGCGCGGCGCTCTTGCCATCGGCCCGTGATCCCTTGCCGTGTCCAGCGGCGGGGGCGTCCTTTTCCCGGCGAGGGTCCGGGCGCGCCTTTACAGGTGCCGGCGCCGCTGCGGATCCTGCGCCAGCGTCCGTGGCGCTTGGGGCCGCCGATGATGTCGGCGTTGCACCAGCGGGACGGTCCCCCTTGGCGCGCTTCGGGGGCTGTGCCTCGGCCTCATCCGGACGGGACTGACGACCGGGCCGGGATTGTCGGTCAGGCCGGGCCGGACGCGCCGCAGGCGCCGGGCGTTCCGGCCGGGCGCTCAGGTCAGGCGGGGCGTCCAGAACGCGCGCGGTGATCCCGTCCTCCAGCACGCCGCCATCGCCCAGCCGGTCCAGAAACCCCGCCAGCGCCGGCTCGGCGATCTCGACATAGCTTTCCGCCCCCTGCACCCGGATCGCCCCGATGGCGGCGCGGTCCAGCCCGCCGGCGCGGCAGAGCATCGGCAGCAGCCAGCGCGCCTCGGCCCGCTGCCCCTCGCCCACCGACAGCGCCACCCAGGCCGAGGGGCCAAAGGCGCGGCGCTCGCGCTTGGGGGCGGGGGCGTCGGGGGGCAGCAGATCCTCGGGCGCGGCATGGCGGGCCTGATGCAGCCGCAGGAAACCCGCCGCGACCTCGATCGGGGTGCGGCGGGCCAGCAGGCGGGCGGCAAAGGCCCGCGCCTCCTCGCTGATCGGCTCGTCCCAGGCGGGATCGGCCATCAGCCGCTCCTCGTCACGCGCGACAATCGCCTCGACCGTCGGCGCGGCGACCCATTCGGCGCTGATCTTGGCCCATTTCAGCAGGTTCTCGGCCCGCCGCACCGCGCGCGGCGGCACGATCAGCGCCGAGATCCCCTTGCGCCCCGCCCGCCCTGTGCGGCCCGAGCGGTGTAGCAGGCTTTCGGTATTCGAGGGCAGATCGGCATGGATCACAAGGTTCAGCCGCGGCAGGTCGATGCCCCGCGCCGCCACATCGGTGGCCACGCAGACCCGCGCGCGGCCGTCGCGCATCGCCTGCAGGGCGTGGGTGCGTTCGGCCTGGCTGAGCTCGCCCGAGAGGCTGACCACCGACAGCCCCCGGTTGGCCAGCCGCGCGGTCAGATGCGCGACCGTGGCGCGGGTATTGGCAAAGACGATGGCCGCCTGATCGTCATGGAAGCGCAGCAGGTTGAAGATGGCATTGTCCACATCCGGCGCGGCCACGCGCACCGCCTGATAGGCGATATCGGCATGCTGGCTGGCGCCGGTAGCGGTGTTGATGCGCCGGGCGTCGCGCTGGTAGTCCTGCGCCAGCCGGGCGATCACCGGCGAGACGGTGGCCGAGAACATCAGCGTGCGCCGCCCCGCCGGGGCCTCGGACAGGATGAACTCCAGATCCTCGCGAAAGCCCATGTCCAGCATCTCGTCGGCCTCGTCCAGCACCACGGCGCGCAGGGCGCTCAGGTCCAGCGCGCCGCGCTCGACATGGTCGCGCAGCCGGCCCGGGGTGCCGACGACCAGATGCGCGCCGCGTTCCAGCGCGCGGCGTTCCTGGCGCATGTCCATGCCGCCCACGCAGGTGGCCAGCACGGCGCCAGTGCGCGCATAGAGCCAGGCCAGTTCCCGCATCACCTGCATCGCCAACTCCCGCGTCGGCGCGATCACCAGCCCCATCGGCGCCCCGGCCGGGCCGAAGGTGTCGGCCCCGGCCATGAGCGTCGGCGCGATGGCGAGGCCGAAACCCACGGTCTTGCCGGAGCCGGTCTGGGCCGAGACCAGCATGTCATCCTCGGCCAGATCGGGGGCGATGACGGCCTGTTGAACCGGGGTCAGCGTTTCATAGCCGCGCTCGGCCAGCGCATCGGCAAGGGGCGGGATCATGGCTTTGAGCATCCGTGGCAGAAGGGCAGGGGGCAGGCGGCATCCCCTAACCGGGAATGCGCGCGAAGTATACCGCGAAAGCGCCCATGCTGTTCCAGTGCGGCCCTGTTCAGCCGCGGGCGCGGGCCGGTCAGTCCAGCCCGCGCGCCGCGTTCCTGGCCGTCAACAGCCCGCGTTGCAGCACGAAGACCAGCACCGCCACCCCCAGCCCGATCAGATCCGACATCCAGCCGCCAGCGATCATGCCCAGCGCCGCCGCCAGCGTGATGACCCGCAGCGCCGGGTGCAGCACCCCGAAAAGCCAGCCCTGTACCGCCGAGGTCATCAGATAGATGCCGAAGATGGCGGTGACGAAAACATGAAGGATCGGGCTGTAAGGCACTGGAATCGTGAGCGGGCTCGCCTCTGTTGCGCCGATGATGTAAATATTCGTGAAGACAATCAGGTACGGTTCCCACCATTCACCCTGCATGAGCAGTTCTTGCGCATAAAAGAACATGAAGGGCACCACAAAGGCTGCCAGTCCGAACTTGAAGCTTTCCACCGAGGTCTTCATCGGGTCCGACTGCGCGATGGCCGCGCCGGCATAGGCGGCCAGCGCCACCGGCGGGGTGATCGCCGACATCACCGCGTAGTAGAAGATGAAGAAATGCGCCGTCAGCG
>SKNG01000004.1 GCA_007120685.1 Paracoccaceae bacterium
CCCGGCTGCGCATCGCGCGCCGCACCGATGCCCCCGCCGGCCCGGTGCCGCGCGAAGGCCTGGGCGCGCCGGCGCTGCCGCAGGGGGGCGCGGGCTGATGCGGTCGTTTCTCTATTTCCTCACCGCGCTGGGGGTGATGGCGCTGGCGGTCTGGGCCTATCAGGAAAACCATCGCACCCAGCAGGCGCGGGCCGAGTTGCGCGCCATGGAGCGCGAGATCGACGCCCTGCGCGCCGCGCTGGCCATGCAGCGCGCCGAATGGGCCTATCTGAACCGACCCGAGCGATTGCGCGCGCTGGTGGACATGAATTTCGCCCGGCTGGGCCTTATGCCAATGACCGTCGATCAATACGGGCTGATCGGCGAAATCGTCTATCCGGACATCCCCCACGGCCAGACCCCGGCCCCGCTGCAGGGCGCCGAAGCCGCCGATGATGCCCCCGATGGTGATTTGGGCGATATCCGCCACGCCGCCGGCACCCGCCCCGCCACATCCGACCCCGCCGAGGCCCCATGATCCGCGTTCCCCTGCGCCCGCTCGCCCGCATCCTGCAAGCCCGCGCCCAGGGCCGCGACCCCACCGCCATCGAGCGCGAAAACCTGCGCTTGCGCCATGAACAGATCCAGGACCGCGCCCGGCGCCGCGCCGAGCGGCGGCTGTTGTTCATGGCGACGCTGTTTCTGGCCGGCTTTGCGCTGATCGGCGTGCGCATGGCGGTGCTGGCCGCCACTCCGCCGCAGGAGCTCACACCCTGGCGCGGCGAGCAGATCGAGGCCTACCGCGCCGATATCACCGACCGCGCGGGCCGAATCCTGGCTACCAACCTGCGCACCAACGCGCTTTACGCCGAGATGCGCCATATGGTCGATGGCGAACGCGCCGCGCATCAACTGGCGCGCATCTTTCAGGACCTGGACGCCGAGGCGCTGGCCCGCCGCCTGACCGACCCGGACCGCCGCTTCCTGTGGATCCGGCCCCGGCTTTCGCCCGAACAGATGCAGGCGGTGCACGATATTGGCGAACCCGGCCTGCTGTTCGGCCCGCGCCACATGCGGCTTTACCCCAATGGCCGTCTGGCAGCGCATGTGCTGGGGGGCGCGGGGTTCGGCACCCAGGGCGTGACCGCAGCCGAAATCATCGGCACCGCGGGCATCGAGCACCGCATGGATGCGCTGCTGCGCGACCCCGCGCGCGGCGCGCAGCCGCTGATGCTGTCGCTCGATCTGTCGGTCCAGGCGGCGGTGGAAGAGGTGCTGGCCGGTGGCATGGAAATGCTCAACGCGCGCGCGGCAGCGGCGGTGGTGATGGATGCCCATTCCGGCGAGATTGTCGCCATGGCCTCGCTGCCGGATTTCGACCCCAACTCCCGCCCGGCCCCGCCAACTTCGGGCAGTCCCACCGACAGCCCACTGTTCAACCACGCCGTGCAGGGAGCCTATGAGCTGGGCTCGGTGATGAAGGCCTTCACCGTGGCCCAGGCGCTGGAACTGGGGCTGGTCGGCCCGCAGACCATGATCGACACCCGCGGCCCGCTGCGCGTGTCGCGCTTTGCCATCACCGATTACCGCTCGCGCGGGCCGCGGCAAAGCGTGGCGGATGTGTTCATCTATTCCTCCAACATCGGCACCGCCCGGATGGCGCAGATGATCGGGGGCGAGCGCCAGCGCGCCTTTCTGGACAGTTTCGGCCTGCTGACGCCCAGCCCCATCGAACTGGCCGAGGCCCGCCGCGTTCGGCCGCAGTTTTCGGAACGCTGGTCAGAGATTTCGGCGATGACCATTTCCTACGGGCACGGCCTTTCCACCAGCCCGGTGATGCTGGCCGCGGCCTATGCGGCGCTGGTCAATGGCGGCACGCGGGTGGAACCGACGCTTCTGCGCCGCGCCGATCCGGTGCCGGGCGAGCGGCTGATTTCCGAGCAGACCTCGGCCACGATGCGGGCGCTGATGCGGGCGGTGGTTTCCACCGGCACGGCCTCTTTCGTCGAGGTGCCGGGCGTGCTGCCCGGGGGCAAGACCGGCACCGCCGACAAGCCCAACCCGGAGGGCGGTTATTATTCCGGCCGGGTGATCGCCACCTTTGCCGGCGCCTTTCCGATGAATGATCCGCGCTATGTGATCGTCGTCACGCTGGACGAGCCAGAGGATACCACCGGACCCGAGCCACGCCGCACCGCCGGCTGGACAGCGGCGCCGGTGACGGGCGAGATCGTCCGGCGCATCGCGCCATTGCTGGGGGTGCGGCCGCAGGACGCGCCAGAGATTGAAGCGGCGGTGTTGACGCGCTAAAGCCACGCGCACCGGCGCGCGCCGCCCCGGCCCGAAGGGCGCCGGCGGCGGCGGGGCGCGCGAAACGAGGGGCGGGCGGATGCCGCATCAGACCAGAACCCTGGCCCAGCTTGGCCTGACGCCGCGCCGTGGGCGGGCGGATGCGGCGATCACCGATATCGTGCTCGACAGCCGCGCGGTGCGCCCCGGCGCGCTCTTCGCCGGCCTGCCCGGCACGCGCTGGCATGGGGCCGAGTTCACCTCCTACGCGCTGCGCATGCGCGCCGGCGCCGTGCTGACCGATGCGGAAGGCGCCGATATCGCCGCCGAGGCGCTGGCTGCCTTCCCGGATGTGGCCCTCGTTGTGGCCGAGGATGCGCGCGCCACGCTGGCCATGGCGGCCGCGCTGTGGTTCGGTGCCCAGCCGGGTTGCATGGTGGCGGTGACCGGGACCAACGGCAAGACATCCGTGGCCAGCTTCGCCCGTCAGATCTGGGCCGCGCTGGGCGAGGCGGCGATCAATATCGGCACCACCGGGATCGAGGGCGCCTGGGAGGCGCCGATGGCCTACACCACACCGGATTCAGTGACCCTGCACCGCCTGCTGGCCGAGGCAGCGGCCGCCGGCATCACCCATGCCGCGATGGAGGCCTCAAGCCACGGGCTGGACCAGCGCCGGCTGGACGGGGTGACGCTGGCCGCTGCCGGCTTCACCAATCTCAGCCAGGATCATCTGGACTATCACCCGGACATGGAGGCTTATTTCCAGGCAAAATGCGGGCTGTTCAACCGGCTGCTGCCAGAGGACGCGCCGGCGGTGGTGAATACCGATTGCCCGTACGGCGCGCGGCTGGCCGGGATGCTGGCGGGCCGTCCGTTGCGGCGGGTCGGCAGCGACGAGGGCTGCGAGTTGCGCATCCTCGCGCAACGGTATGAGCCGCATGGCCAGCATCTGCGCTTTGCCCGTCGCGGCGCGGTGCATCAGGTGCATCTGCCGCTGGTGGGCGGGTTTCAGGCCGCCAATGCGCTGGTCGCGCTGGGGCTGGTTCTGGCCAGCGCGCCGGAAGATGCCGACAGGGCCGGTCAGGCGGTGGCGGCGCTGTCGCGGCTGCAGGGCGTGCGCGGGCGGATGCAACTGGCCGGCACGCGCGCGAATGGCGCGCCGGTCTTCGTCGATTACGCCCATACGCCGGCGGCGCTGGAAACCGCGCTGAAGGCGCTGCGCCCGCATGTGATGGGCCGGCTGATCGTCGTCTTCGG
>SKNG01000096.1 GCA_007120685.1 Paracoccaceae bacterium
GCGCCGCTTCTCGCGCAATGACGCCAGACCCTCGCGCGCGTCCGGCCCGGTGAAACCCATGAACTCCAGCGCCAGCGAGGTGTCGAAGGTCGGCCCCGCCATCCGCAACCAGTTGTTCAGCGCGTATTTCGTCCAGCGGATCGCACTCGGCGCGCCGCGCGCCAGCTTCTGCGCCACCTCCAGCGATTTCTCGTGCAGCTTGTCATCATCGACGCAAAGCGACACGAGCCCGATGCGCTCGGCCTCCTCGCCGCTGACGGGTTCGCAGAGCAGCAGATAGTATTTCGACTTCGCCATCCCGCACAGCAGCGGCCAGACGATCGCCGCGTGATCGCCCGCCGCCACGCCCAGCCGCGTGTGCCCGTCGATGATCCGCGCCGTGCGCCCGGCGATGGAGATATCGGCCAGCAGACCGCAGACCAGCCCCGCCCCCACCGCCGGCCCCTGCATGGCCGAGACCACGGGTTTCGAGCAGTTGATGACATTGTAGACCAGATCGCGCGCCTCCTTCCACACGCGGGCCAGGGTCTGGAAGTCCTCGGTCATGTCCTTGACCAGATCCAGATCCCCGCCCGAGGAAAACGCCTCGCCCGCGCCGCGCAGGATGGCGACGCTGACATCCGGGTCCTCGTCGATGTCGCGCCAGATGCGGGTCAGTTCGCCATGCATCACCGCATCGGCCGAATTCAGCCGGCCCGGGTTTTCCATGGTGATGCGCAGGATACGCTCGGCGGGCCAGTCGAATTTCAGCCGCTTGTAGCTGGCATAACGGTCGCTCATCGGTTCTTCTCCTTGCTTTCTGCCCCCGCCCCTGCCTGGAATTCGGCGCGCAGGATGTTCTTCTGGATCTTGCCCATCGCGGTCTTGGGGAAGCCCTCGACAAACCGCACCAGCCGCGGCCGCTTGAACCGCGCCAGACGGGCCTCGCAATGGGTAACGACTTCGGCCTCGGTCAGCGCCGCGCCGGGGTGAAGCTGGATAAAGGCTGCCGGCACCTCGCCCCATTTCGGGTCCGGGATGCCGAAGACGGCGCATTCGGCCACCTGCGGCAACTCGTAAAGCGCGTTCTCTATCTCCTTGGGATAGATGTTCTCGCCCCCGGAAATCAGCATGTCCTTGGACCGATCCACCAGCCAGATGAACCCGTCCTCGTCCATCCGCCCCAGATCCCCGGTCCAGCCCCAGCCGCCGCGGAAGAAATCGGCGGTCTGTTCGGGCTCGCCGTAATATTCCAGCATCAGATTCGCCCCACGCGAGACGATCTCGCCCACCTCGCCGGGGGCCACCGGCCGCCCCTCGCGGTCAACCAGCGCCACGTCGACGTTGTACGCCTGCCGCCCGATCGAGCCCAGTTTATCGGGCAGATACCAATGGCGCAGCGAGGTCAGCACGCCGACCTCGCTTTGCCCGTAGATCTGGGTCAGGCGCAGATGCGGCAGTTTCGCCATCAGATCGGTCTGCACCCAGTCCGGCATCGGCGCCCCGGCGAAGCTGAGCTTGCGGAAGCTGGCGAAATTGGCGGCATCGAAGCCCGGGTCCGAGACCATCATCGCCGCCTGCGTGGGCACCATGAAGGCCGCCGTCATGCCGGTTTCCCGCGCCAGCCGGGCGAATTCGGCCGTGTCCCAGGCGGGCATCAGCACGCAGGTCGCGCCCACCAGCACGGCGGGCTGGAACATGATGTTCAGCGCCGCGACATGGAACATCGGCGTGACGATTCCCACCACGTCACGCTCGTCCAGCGCTTCCTCCACCGCGACGGTATGCGCGGTGATCGCCCTCGCGCGGTGGCTGGCCAGAACGCCCTTCGGCCGCCCGGTGGTGCCACCCGTGTAGGTCATGCAGAAGGCCATGTCCTCGTGCAGGTCCACCTCCGGCGCCGTGTCCGGCTGGCCCTCGATGAAGGCCGCGAACCCGTCCCCGTCGCCGCCGATCACCACCACCTCGCGCAGTTTCGGCAGTTGCGCGCGCAGGGCGTCCAGCTTTTCGACGAATGGCGCCTCGACAAAGGCGATCTCCGCATCGGCCTTGTCCAGCACATAGCGCAATTCCTCGTCGGCCAGCAGGACCGAGACATTGACCAGCACCGCCCCCGACCGCGCCGCGCCGAAAAAGCCCACCGCATATTCCGGCCGGTTGCGGCAGATGAAGGCCAGCTTCGCCCCCATGCCCAGACCCCCGGCCCGCAGCGCATGGGCGAAGCGGTTGGCCTGCGCGTCCAGCTCGGCGTAGCTCAGCCGCGTATCCTGCCAGATCACCGCCGGCGTGGCCGGAAACCGTTCGGCCGAACGCCGCAGCATGTCGCCGGTCAGCATGGATCCACTCTCCTTCCAGTCATCGTCCCGCCGGATACAGCAGATCCGGCAGCCATGTGGCAAGCTCCGGCACCATCAGCACCGCCGCAATCGCCACCACGAAGGACACCGCGAAGGGGAGAGAACCCGCGAAAACCTCGGTCAGCGATATCTCGCGCGAAATGGCGCGGACCACGAAGACATTCATCCCCAGGGGCGGCGTGATCAGCCCCAGTTCCACCGTCATCACCACCAGCACGCCGAACAGCACCGGGTCGATGCCCAGCTGCACCACGATGGGAAACAGCACCGGCAGCGTCAGCAGCAGCATGCCCAGCGAATCCATCACGAAGCCCAGCAGCACATAGATCAGCAGGATCACCACCAGGATGGTCATGGGCGAGGCATCAAGCCCCAGCAAGAAGCCGCGCAGCGCGCCGGCGATGCCGGTGACGGTCAGGAAGGTGCCGTAGAGCGTCGAGCCGATGATGATGAGAAAGATCATCGCCGAAGTGGTGGCGGTGCCGACCATCGCCTCGCGCAGCGTCTCGCGCGTCAGCCCGCCGCGTGCCCAGGCGATGACGAAAGTGCCCAGCGAGCCCACGGCGGCGGCCTCGGTGGGGGTGAAAAGCCCGCCGTAAAGCCCGCCCAGCACCAGCACGATCAGCCCCAGCAGCGACAGCACGCCGACCAGCGAGGCCTCCTCGCGCATCAGCGCCCCGGCATCGGCGGTCACCGGGGCCGCGCCGGGCGACAGGCGCACCCAGATCAGCACGGTGACGACGAATACGGCGGTCAGCAGCAGACCGGGCAGCAGGCCGGCGGCGAGCATGGTGCGGATGGATTGCTCGGTCATCAGCGCGTAGATCGCCAGGATCACCGAGGGCGGGATCAGGATGCCGATGGTTCCCCCCGCAGCGATGGAGCCGGCCGCCAGCCGGCGGCTGTAGCCGCGCCCCGTCATCTCGCCCAGCGTCACCCGGCCCATTGTGGCAGCGGTGGCGAGCGAGGAGCCCGAGAGCGCCGAGAACCCCGCACAACCCAGGATGGTGGCCACCGCCAGCCCGCCCTTCAGCCGCCCGATGGCGCGCGCGATCAGCACGAACAGATCCCGGCTGAGCCCGGCATGCACCGCCAGATTGCCCATCAGCACGAAAAGCGGGATCACCGACAGCCCGTAGGTGGTGGAATTCAAGGGCGCCCCGGCAATCTGGAACCAGGCCGCGAAAC
>SKNG01000309.1 GCA_007120685.1 Paracoccaceae bacterium
AGCATCTGCGCGCGCCGGCGCAGGCTGGAGGTGCCCACCACCTGCCCGGCCTCCAGCGCCTCGAACCCCGCCACATCGCTGGAAACAAAAGCATCGCGCACATCCTCGCGCGGCAGGTAGCAATCGATCACCAGCCCCTCTGGCTGGGCCACAGGCATGTCCTTCATCGAATGCACGGCGATGTCGATCTGCCCGGCCAGCAGCGCGTCCTCGATCTCGCGCGTGAACAGCCCCTTGCCGCCGATCTCCTTCAGCGGGCGGTCCAGGATGCGGTCGCCGGTGGTCTTGATGACCACGATCTCGAAAGCGTCGTCGGGCAGGTCATGCGCGGCCATCAGGCGGGACCGGGTTTCATGCGCCTGGGCCAGCGCCAGTGGCGATCCACGGGTGCCGATACGCAGCGGCGACGAGGGCGAGGGAAGGGTCTTATCGGTGCTCATGGCTCATCCATACGCAAGCCTGCCAAGGCTGGCAACGGGGCACGAAATGCCGCCGGATAGCGCCACTCGCCACCTGTGGCGATCCGGTGCCGTCAGGGGATAACAGCGCCCGGGCGACGGGCGGGGGTGGCCTTTCCCCGACGCCCAGCAAGCTTGGCTGCGAAAGGCGCCGGATGGATCAGGGCGCGATGATCTCGCAAGGCTGCGCGCGCACGCTCAGACGCCCGCAGGCCAGTTCCGCCTGTTCGCGGGTCAGGTTCTCGATATCGGCAAGGAAGCGCCCGCCGCGCTGGCCCACGCGCCGGCCGCCCCGGCCCAGCGTGCCGCTTTCGGCCAGCGTGACCCGCAACAGCGCCCTTTCGGCATCGAAGCGCGAGGGGTATTCGCCCAGCCTTACCACCCAGCCTGCCTCATGCCCGGTCGTCGCGCGCGTCACGATTTCGGGCAGTTGCGCACCAAGAGAGAAACGCGGTGCGGTCGATGCGTCGGAGGTGGTCAGCACCACCAGGGTTTCGGGACTGTCTTCGCCGGGCGGTGCGCGCTCTGCGGTGGCCGCCTGCGTGATTGTCGGCAGGGCAAGGCCGTCGCCCACCGCGTGCGAGACCGCCGGCTGCGGCACCGGTGTCGAACGGATCGGCCGGTCTTCACCTGCGGCGGCTTCGGCATGGGTGCTTTCCAGCATCGCCGGGTCGATGGCAATTGCCGGCAGACCCGGGATCCGGACCAGCCCGTCCTGCAACAGCACCGGGCCGATATCCCGGGCGCTGTGTTCGAAGCGCTGCGGCGCCGGTGGCGTGACCGGCAGATGCGCCAGCGGCGGGACCGTCGGCAGGCTGTCCTCGCCGGTGCCGGCCGGTGTTGCCGCGGGGGCTGGCGCCGGCTGGGGCAAAATGACCTCGGCCAGCGCCGCACCGGTGCTTTGGCCAAAACCCTCCTCCGCCGGCGCCGCAGGGGCTGACCCCGCCTCGGCCGGGGCTGCGTCGGCCGGCACCTCCGGCGCGGCGGTGACCAAACCGTCAAGCGTGTCCATAGGCCCTGTTGCCGCGCGCGAGGCCAGGCCACTGTCTTCCGACCGATCGGCGGCGGCGGCAACCTCTACCGGCCGTGCCACCGGCAGCGGCGAGACGGACGGCGCACCCGGCTCCAGCGCCTGTGTCACGGCCTCCTCGGCAGCGGCGGCCAGGGATTCGGCGGCCGTGTCGTCAGTCGGCGCGGCCTCGGCTGCGGGGGCCTCGGCCACTTCGGCCAGAACCGCGCCGATTTCCTCTTGCAGCGCCGCCACGACGGCTGCCGGTGGCGCTTCGGGTTCCGGGCCGGGCCGGGGCGCAGGAAAAAGGCTGCGCTGCGGTGCGGTCTGCAGCCGGATGGTCCGGCCAGCGGCCTGGCGCCCGCCGCTTGCGCTTGCGGTCTGCGCCGCGGCGGCATAGCTGGGACTTGACGGGCGGTTCGTGGCGACGCGGGCGGGCGCGCGCGAGAAGCCCATATCCATCAGCTGCACGATTCGCTGGTGCCGGTCGACGACCGACCGGCCGCCGAAAACGGTGACGATGATGCGCACCCCGTTGCGTTCGGCCGAGGCGGTGAGGTTGTAGCCCGCCGCGCGGGTATAGCCCGTCTTGATGCCATCCGCCCCGCGATAGCCGTCCAGGAAGCGCCAGTTGGTATTGCGCACACGGGCCACGCCGGCGTGTTCGGTCCGTCGCGAGAACAGGTTGTAGTATTGCGGATAGTCGAAATAAAGCTGCCGCCCCAGAAGGGTCATGTCCCGGGCGGTGGATTGATGGCCTGCCTGGGTCAGACCATGGGCATTCAGGAACCGGGTGTTGTTCATGCCGATGGCGGCGGCGGTGCGGTTCATGCGCGCGGTGAAGGCTTCGACCGAACCGCTGATCCCCTCGGCGATTGCGGTGGCCGCGTCATTGCCGGAGCGCAGTGCCGCCGCGCGGATCAGATAGCGCAGGGCGATCCGCTGGCCCGCCCGCAAGCCCAGGCGCGATGGCACCTCGGAGGCCGCCCGGCGCGAGACAGTGACCATGGTGTCAAGTGAAATCTCGCCGTTGCCAATGGCCTCGAAGGCGACATAGAGGGTCATCATCTTGGTCAGCGATGCCGGATGCAGCCGGGTGTCGTGGTTTCTGGCGTGCAGGATCTCGCCGCTGCGCATGTCCATCACCACGGCGGCATAGGGGGCCGCCAGCGCCCTTTGCGGCAAAACCAGCCCCGTCAACAGGACCACACCTACCGCAACGGCAATAACCGCGCGCCAGCCCATGAAACTGCCGGGGGAACGCCAAGCCTGCGTCGCCACCTTGCCTGCCCTCTGCCTCTGGCCGGCCAGCCTCCGCCTTGCGGGACCGGCACTTTTCACTGCTCGTTCGGTCGGCTCTTGCACGGCCGATCCACACGTTCATTCTCAAAGCTAGCACGGCGGGCACTACAGGAAAAGACCCGTTTTCCAATGGATTTCACGTCGAGGTTAAAGTTTGGCGGGCAATGGTGCATGGCGCCGACGCAACCACAAGATATATTCGCCGCCACGGTCCTCGCCCAATCACGCGCCGTCGATCCAGCCCAGCAGCGCCGGCAGCTCGTCCAGCCGGCCAAGCCGTCGGAAACGGGCGTTTTCAAGGGGCGGCTCGGCTGCTTCGATGGCCCATTCAGGACCATGCGGCACATGCACGCCCCAGGCCCCGGCCAGGATCGGCGCCACCACATCCGAGGCCATGGCATTGCCCGCCATCAGCGCCGCCTCGGCCCCGGCGCCGTGTCGCGCAAAGACCCGCGCATAAACTGCAGGCGATTTCCGGCTGACGATCTCAACCGCGTGGAACAGATCGCCCAGCCCCGATTGCGCCAGCTTGCGCTCCTGATCCAGCAGGTCGCCCTTGGTGATCAGCACCAGCCGGTAATCACTGGCCAGCCGCTGCACCGTATCGCGCACGCCGGGCAGAAGTTCGACCGGGTGTTCCAGCATCTCGCGCCCGGCGGCCATGATCTCGGCGATCACCGCGCCGGGCACGCGGCCGTCGGTCACCTCCAGCGCGGTTTCGATCATCGACAGCACGAAACCCTTCACCCCGAAGCCGTAATGACCCAGATTGCGCCGCTCGGCCGCCAGCAGGCGGTCGGCCAGATCGGCGCCTTCGGCATGATCGGCCAGGAGCGCGGTGAACCGCGCCTGGGTCAGTTCGAAAAACCGCCCGTTGTGCCATAGCGTGTCATCGGCATCGAGCCCGATGGTGGTGATCTGCATCCGCGCCCTTCACTTCGTCCGCAATCGGTCGCACGGCAGGGTTTTCACTGCGGCGCGGCACGCTATATACTGCACCCGATGCGAATCCGGCAACGTGCAGTCAGCGCAAGGCAAAGAACCATGTCCTTCGGCCCCATGATGACCGACCGCCCCAACGGCCCGGACGGGGAAAGCGGTGTCGTCACCAAGACCCGCACCCGCACCCAGCGCCCGCCGATGTACAAGGTGCTGCTGCTCAACGACGATTACACGCCGATGGAATTCGTGGTGCATGTGCTGGAGCGTTTCTTCGGCATGAGCCACGCGCAGGCATTCGACATCATGCTGACCGTGCACAAGAAGGGCCTCGCGGTGGTCGGCGTGTTTTCGTTCGAGATTGCCGAGACGAAGGTGGCGCAGGTGATGGATTTCGCGCGCCGCCATCAGCACCCGCTGCAATGCACCCTGGAAAAGGAATAGGGCGCGCGGGCAGGGCCGAGGCTGGCTGTTGAGCGCCTTGTCTTCCCCCGCCCCGCGCGATCTGCGGCTTGCCCTGGCGCTGGACGCGGGCCTGTCATTGCCGGGTGAAGGGCCGCTGGTAGTGCTGTTTCCCGGCGGGGGTGAGCGATTCGGCACGCTGCCCGCTGAACGGGTGGTCGTGGTTTCGCCCCATGTTGCGGTCCTCGCGGCCTTCGACCGGCAGGGATTGAAAGCCATGCCGCAGGCGCCCGCGCGGGCCGCGGCCGTGCTGGTCTGCCTGCCGCGCAGCCGGGAAGAGGCGCGCGACGCCCTTGCAACGGCTGCCGGTATCACCGACGGGCCGGTAATCGTGGACGGGCAGAAGGATGACGGGGTTGATGCGATGCTGCGCACGCTGCGCCCGCGCGTCGCGCTGAGCGAACCCATCGCCAAAGGGCACGGCAAGATCGCCTGGTTCCCCTCGCCCGGCGCCGCTGCATTTGCCGACTGGCGGGCTGGCCCGGGGCTGGTGTCCGGCCCGGACGGGCAGCGTTTTCACACCGTCCCGGGCGTGTTCTCGGCCGATGGGATCGACCCCGGCTCGGCCCTTCTTGCCGCCGCGCTGCCGCCCGGGCTGACCGGCACGGGGGCGGATCTGGGCGCGGGCTGGGGCTATCTGGCCGCAAGCCTGCTGGCACGCGCCCCGGGGATCGACGCGCTGCATCTGGTCGAGGCCGACGCGCGCGCGCTGGATTGCGCACGCCGGAATGTCACTGACCCGCGCGCGCATTTTCACTGGCGCGATGCCACCCGGCCCTGGCCCGGGCCGGCGCTGGATTTCGTGGTGACCAACCCGCCCTTTCACACCGGCCGCATCGCCGATCCCGGCCTGGGTGCGGCCTTCATCGCCACCGCGGCGGGCAGTCTGAAGCCATCTGGCCGGCTGTGGCTGGTGGCCAACCGGCATCTGCCCTATGAGGCGGCACTCAAGGCCCGGTTCCGCAGCGTCGAGGACATCACCGGCGGCGACAGCCGCTACAAGCTGTTTCTGGCCCAGGGCCCCCGGCGCAACACGGCGCCGCCCGGACGCCCGCGCCAGCGCTCCACCAGCAAGGAACATCACCGATGAGCTTTTCCGTCGAGGGCAAGACCGCCATCATCACCGGCGCCGCCTCGGGCATCGGCCATGCCATCGCGCGGCATTTCGCCGATCAGGGCGCCCAGGTCGTGCTGGCGGACCAGAACGAAAAGCGGCTGAAGGCCAATTGCGACGATCTGTGCAAGGCCGAGAATGTCCGGCTTTTCGTCGGCGATCTGCGCACGCGGCTGACAGTGGCGAATCTGCTGTCGGCCACCATCGACGCGTTCGACCGCGTGGATATCCTGGTCAACGCCGCGCGCCAGTTCGCCCTGACCGACCCGCTGGATCCGGCCGACGAGACCGTGGACGAGGCAATCGCCCAGAACCTGACCGTGGCACTGCGCGTCAGCCAGGCCGTGGCCCGGCGCATGATCGCCCAGGCCGAGGCCGCGAACGGCGAGACCAGCAGCGACAGGCGGCCCCGCGATTGCGGCACCATCGTCAATTTCAGTTCGGTCGCCGCGCATCGGACCCAGGCGCAGCTGCTGGGCTATTCGGTTTCCACCGCCGCAGCCGAGCAGATGACCCGCACCCTGGCGGTGGCTCTGGCCAGCCACCACATCCGCGTCAATGCGATTGCCGTGGGTTCGGTGATGAGCGCCAGCCTGAAGGATCATCTGGCGGAACATCCGGACTATCGCGACGCCATCATGCACGGAACGCCGCTGGCCCGGATCGGCACCGCGCAGGAGGTGGCGGAGGTGGCGCAGTTCCTGGCCTCGCCGGCCTCGGGGTTCATGACCGGGCAGGTGCTGAACCTCGATGGCGGGCGCTCGCTGCTGGACGCGGTGCAACGGCCGGCGCATTGAGCGGAGCGCGTCGGTTGGGGGCGGCCCGGTCCGGGGGCGTCTGGTGGGTGATGACGGACTCGAACCGCCGACATCTTCGGTGTAAACGAAGCGCTCTACCAACTGAGCTAATCACCCCCGCTGCCGCCTGATAGCCCATGCCCCCGCCGCCAGACAAGGCCCGGCACCGCGCTTTTCCACCCTGACTTGAGCCAGATCAAGGCGCAAGGTAGTGTTTCCGTGTTTCGTTGCATCATCAACGAACGGAGAATTTCATGCTCAGGCTGTCGCTTCTGCTTTTTGTCTTCATCGGGGCCACGCTTGCCGGTATCGGCGTTGTCGCCGCGCTGAGCCTGGGGGGGTATGACACCACGGCAATCATTGCCACGGCGGCGATCGGTGCGCTGGCGGCGGTGCCATTCAGTTGGTACGTGGCGCGGGAATTGCAGGCGCTTTGACACGCATGGATCCGCGTCAGGCGTGATCCAGAAACACCTGCACCGCCTGTTCGAATTCGCGCGGTTTTTCGGCATGCAGCCAATGCCCGGCACCGGGCAGGCTGGCATGGCGTGCACGCGGAAAAAGCTGGCGGATCAGGGGGCGGTGTTCCGCGCCGACATAGTCTGACAGGGCACCGGTCAGAAACAGGGTTGGTCCCTGAAAGCCCGGCATGCCCTCGGTCTCCGGCCAACCAATGATCCGCGCCATCTGTTCCGACAGCACCGGCAGGTTCAGCCGCCAGCCCGGCGGCTGGGCGCGCAGATCCAGCGATTGCAGCAGGAAGGCGCGAACGCCCGGATCAGACACGCGCGCGGCCAGCAGCGAATCGGCCTCTGCCCTTGTGGCGATCTGCGCCAATGGCAGCGCCTGCATCGCCTCGATCAGATGGTTCTGGCTGTGGCCATAGGCCACCGGGGCGATATCGGCCACCACCAGCCGCGCCACCAGGTCCGGCCGCGTCAGCGCCAGCCACATCGCCGCCTTGCCGCCCATCGAATGGCCAAGCACATCCACCGGCCCGCCATGGGTTGCGATCACATCGGCCAGATCAGCGGCCATCTCGGGGTAGTCATGCGCCGCGGTCCAGGGGCTGTCGCCATGATTGCGCATGTCCACCGCCAGCACCGGGCGACTGTCGGACAGCCGTCTGGCGATCACCCCCCAGTTGCGGGCCGAGCCGAACAGACCGTGCGCGATCAGCAGTGGCCGGCCCGGCGCCCCCTCGCCATGGAGGATCAGGTTCAGCATCCCGCCCCGCCTCAGGATCGCGCCAGCGCGATGTGCGACAGGAAGCGGCGATCAGCCAGCAACACCACCGCCAGCGCCACGCAGATCATCAGAAACCACGATCCCATCGTGGCCAGGTTCACCGCCTCGCCCATCTGTTGATCGGCATAGCGCCAGGTGCCGGTCAGCGTGCCCAGATTCTCGGCCAGCCACATCGACAGTGCGACGCCGAACAGCGAAACAAGCATCGGCATGCGATACATCCCTGTGCCGACGCGAAACCAGATCCAGGTGCGCCCGAACATCAGGACCGTCGCCGCGAAAAGCACCAGCCGGATATCGATGGTGTAGTGAAAGGTGAAGAAATTCAGATAGATAGCCGCCGCCAGGATGCTCAAGGCCCAGATTGGCGGGAACGGCGCAAAGCGCATGTCGAAAAGCCGCAGCATACGCATGATCGTGGCCGGGACGGCGGCATAGGCAAAGGCCACGAACAGCGGCACGCCGCCCAGCATGAAGACCCCTTCCTGCTCATAGCTCCAACTGCCCTCGGCGACCTTGAACAGTTCCATGCCCAGCCCCATCAGCCCGAAGGCTGCCAGCGCGCGGGCCTCGGACGGGGTTTCGACATGCAGCGCCAGAAAGGCCACCTGCAGCGCCACCGCCACCAGGAACAGCAGATCGTTGCGCGGAAGGGCCCAGCCATCCTGCCAGCCCAGCGCGCTGAGATACATCGCCAGGCCCAGAAGCCCGCCATAAAGCCCCGCCCAGAGATGTTTCCAGACGAAGATGGCGGGTTCTTCCACCGCCGAGGGAAGGCGCGCGCGCAGCCACCTTTCCAGTGACCGCTCCAGCGCGCGGGTGCTTTCGTGACCGTCGGCCAGGGCTCAGAGCCCCGGATAGATGGGGAAGCGGGAACAAAGCGCCTCCACCTTCGCTTTCACCCGCGCCTCGACCGCTGCATTGCCCTCCGGCCCGTTCGCGGCCAGCCCGTCCACCACCTCGGTGATCCAGTCGGCGATCTGGCGGAACTCGGCCTCGCCGAAACCGCGCGTGGTGCCGGCGGGCGTGCCCAGCCGGATGCCCGAGGTGACCATGGGCTTTTCGGAGTCAAACGGGATGCCGTTCTTGTTGCAGGTGATATGCGCCCGGCCCAGCGCCTTTTCGGTGTCATTGCCCTTCACGCCCTTGGGGCGCAGGTCAACCAGCATGACATGCGTGTCGGTGCCGCCGGTGACGATATCGAGCCCGCCCTTCAGCAACTGGTCCGACATCGCCTGGGCGTTGCGGATCACCGCCTCCGCATAGGCGCGGAAGCCGGGTTGCAGTGCCTCGCCAAAGGCCACGGCCTTGGCGGCGATGACATGCATCAGGGGCCCGCCCTGGATGCCGGGAAAGATGGCGGAGTTGAACTTCTTCGCCAGCGCCTCGTCACCCGTGAGGATCATGCCGCCGCGCGGGCCGCGCAGGGTCTTGTGCGTGGTGGTGGTGGCGACATGGGCATGCGGGAAGGGCGAGGGATGCACGCCCGCCGCCACCAGACCCGCGAAATGCGCCATGTCCACCATCAGATACGCGCCCACGCTGTCGGCGATTTCCCGGAAGCGGGCGAAATCGATCTGGCGCGGGATGGCCGAGCCGCCGGCGATGATCAGCTTCGGCTTGTGCTCGGCCGCCAGGGCTGCGACCTGATCGTAGTCCAGCCGCTGATCCTCGCGCCGCACGCCGTAATGCACGGCGTTGAACCATTTACCGGACTGGTTGACCTTCGCGCCATGCGTCAGATGCCCGCCCGCGGAAAGGTCCATCGCCAGAAACGTGTCGCCCGGCTGCAGAAGCGCGGTGAACACGCCCTGATTGGCCTGGCTGCCGGAATTGGGCTGAACATTGGCAAAACCGACGCCGAACAACTGGCAGGCGCGTTCGATCGCCAGGTTCTCGGCGATATCGACATACTGGCAGCCGCCATAGTACCGCCGGCCCGGATAGCCCTCGGCATACTTGTTCGTCATCACCGAACCCTGGGCTTCCATCACCGCGCGGCTGACGATGTTCTCGCTGGCGATCAGTTCGATCTCGTCGCGCTGGCGGCCGAGTTCCTGGCTGATCGCGGCGAAAAGTGCGGCGTCGCGCTCGGCCAGCGGCTGGGTGAAGAAGCCCGCGTCGGTGGTGGCGCCGGGTCGGTTGGTGTCCTGGATGTTCATGCGTCTCTCCCGCGATGGTCTCTGGCCGGGTGGCGTGATCTGGGGCGCTATGTAGCGCAAGCGGGGCGAGGGGGAAAGCAAGGAAAGCGACGCTTTGCGCCCCGGCGCGGCACAGTATGCGCGCCATGGCGACGCATCCCGGCAACGCGCGGTGCCAATGGGAAACAGCCGCGCCGGCCCATCAGGCGGCCACCACACGACCCGCCGTCCAGTTCCCCGCCTGCGCCAGGATCATGTCCGGGCTCGCATAGGCGTCGCGCAACAGCCCTTCGTAAAGCGCACCCTCGGCCTCGCGGTCCAGCGGCTCTGTCGCGCCGCTCAGCATCATCAGCGCCTCGCGCAGCATGTCCACGGTGCCCGAGCCCTCGTCGAATTGCGCCTTTTTCCGCCAGACCAGATCATGCGGCAATAGATCGCTCACCGCCTTGCGCAGGATCCATTTCTCGGTGATCGGCCCGGTGCTTTCCGGCGCGCCCGGATCGGTGCGGCACAGTTTCAGCGTGGCGGGAATGGCCTGGGCGAAATCGATCAGCTCGCGGTCAAGGAAGGGCGTACGCGCCTCAAGGCTGACGCCCATGGTGATGCGGTCCACGCGCTGCAGGTTGATGTTGTGCATGGCGTTGAGCGAGCGGGTCAGCTCCTCGGCCAGTTCGCGCGGGTGATCGACATAATCCTGATGATAGGTGTAGCCGGCGAAAAGCTCGTCCGCGCCCTCGCCGGTCAGGACGGCCTTGACGTGCTGGCGCGCCAGCGTGGCGGCGAAATGCGTGGGGATGGCGCTGCGCACAAGGTCCACATCGGCCGATTCCAGCGCGTGGATGACATGGGGTAGCACATCGGCCACGTCCTGCGCCGTAAAGGCATGGCTGTAGTGGTCTGACCCGATATGCGCGGCCACGCGTTCGGCGGCCAGCAGATCGGGGCTGCCCGCAGCACCGACGGCAAAGGTCTTCAGCGGGCCTTGTTGCGCAGCAATGGCGGCGATGATGGAGCTATCGAGGCCCCCGGACAGGAAGCTGCCAACCTCCACATCCGCGACCCGCCATTTGGATACCGCCGTTTCCAGCACCAGCCGCAGTTCGCGCGCCACGGCCTGCACGTCCAGCCCCGGCTCTGCCACCGCGGCGCCCGAGGGGGTGCGATACCAGTGCCGTGCGCCCTCAAAGCTGTCGAACAGCGAGCCGGGCGCGATCGCCTCGATCCCCTCCACCGGCAGCCCGTCAAAGGCCTTGAGTTCCGAGGCAAAGGCCAGCCCGCCGCCGATGCGCGCCAGATAGAGCGGCTTGATGCCCAGCGGGTCGCGCGCGGCGATGATCCGGTCGCGCGTGGCCAGCACGAAGGCGAACATCCCGTCCAGCCGCGAGATCCAGCGCAACTGGCCCGAGCGGAACAGGTGCAACACCGTCTCGCTGTCGCTGGCGGTGGAAAAGGCGGCGGGGCCCAGGATGGCGCGCAGATCGGCGTGGTTGTAGATCTCGCCATTCACTACCAGCAGGTCGCTGTCCTGGCGGATCGGCTGGGCGCCATCCTCCGGCCCGATGATCGCCAGCCGGCAATGCGCCATGATCACCGGGGCGTTGGGGTGGCGGATCACCTCGGTCGCATCGGGGCCGCGGTGGGCGATGCGGTCGATCATGGCGCGGGCCAGATCGGCATCGTCGATCTGCCACAGGCAGACAAAGCCGCACATCGGATCAGGCTCCTTTTTCCTTTGTATTGGCGACTCGCAGCCTAGCAGAGGGACGCAGAAGGGCAACAACCCGTCCCGGTGATGCGCGGCACTTTGCGGGCGGGCTTGCGCCGGCCGGGCGGGCGGGACAGAAACAGGCCAGGCCGCGTCAAGGACATCCCATGACCACACTTGCCTTTCTGGCCAGCCAGAGCCCCCCCGCGCAGGAGGCCCGCGCCCGGCTGGCCGCGCGCTATGGCGAGGCGCCGCTGGACCGCGCGCAGGTGGTGGTGGCGCTGGGCGGTGATGGCTTCATGCTGGAGACGCTGCACGCCACCCAGACGCGGGGCCTGCCGGTCTATGGAATGAACCGTGGCACCGTGGGCTTTCTGATGAACGCCTATAGCGAGGACGACCTGCCCGCCCGGCTGGCCGCGGCGCAGGAGACGGTGCTGAACCCGCTGCGGATGCTGGCGCGCACCGTGCAGGGGGTGGAGCAGGAGGCGCTGGCGATCAACGAGGTCTCGCTCTTGCGGCAGGGGCCGCAGGCGGCGCGGCTGCGCATCTGGGTGGATGACAAGCTGCGGATGGAGGAACTGGTCTGCGACGGGGCACTTTTGTCCACCCCGGCGGGGTCCACGGCCTATAACTACTCCGCGCACGGGCCGATCTTGCCGGTCGGCGCGGATGTGCTGGCGTTGACGGCGATGGCGGCGTTCCGGCCCCGACGCTGGCGCGGGGCGCTGTTGCCGAAATCGGCGCGGGTGCGGTTCGATGTGCTGGAGCCGGAAAAGCGCCCGGTGATGGCCGATGCCGATGCGCAATCGGTGCGCGATGTGGTCTCGGTCGATATCCACTCGGAACCGGCGATCCGGCACCGGCTGCTGTTCGATCCCGGGCATGGGCTGGATGAGCGGCTGATCCGGGAACAGTTCGTCTGAACGATGCCTGGGCATGGGCCTTCGAAGGCCCATGCTTGCCCCCGCCGATACCGAAGCGATCCACGCGCGCAAGTGCCTCAACGCGCCTTGCAAGGCGCGTCACGGGCCTTCGAAGGCCCGTTGCCGCGCCCACTGTAAGCGCCGCCTCCTACCCAGGCCGCGCCGCCCTGAGCGCCCGCCACAGCCCGGCACCGGCGACCGAGCCCGCAAAGAATGCCGCCGAGGCGGACACGATGGACGGCCCCGCCGGCGTATCCAGCCGCAGCGACATCGCCAGCCCCAGCAGCACCGCCACCGCGCCGAACGCCACCGCCACCAGCGCCATCCCCTCGGGCGAGCGGGCATAGACCCGCGCCGTCGCCGCCGGGACGATCAGCATCGCCGCGATCAGCAGCGCGCCGACCACCTGCAGCGCCACCGCCACCGTAACGGCCAGCGCCAGCACCAGCACCAGCCGCTCGCGCCCCGGGTCGATCCCGGCGCCGCGCGCCAGATCGTCGCTGAGCGTGGCCAGCAGAAGCGCCGACCAGCGCCAGACCATCAGCCCCAGCACCAGCGCCGCGCCGGCGCCGATCAGCCACAG
>SKNG01000363.1 GCA_007120685.1 Paracoccaceae bacterium
AGCGCAGAGGACATCCTCGCCCGTGAACGCCGCGCCCTCAACGCGCTGGATGAAATCAGGGGAAACAGGTAGGTAGGAAGTGTCAGAATCGGAACACTAGCACCGGCAGCAGCGCCGCCGCCGCCAGCCAGGGTAGCGCCTCGGGACCGACTTCGGCCGCGGGTCCCGGCCAGCCCGAGGCTACGACCGACAGGTAGCCCGCGCCAAAGACCAGCGAGGCAAAGAGCGTCCCGTTGGCCACCAGCAGGCAGACCGAGCCAGACCAGCCCAGCGTGCGGCGGCGCATCCCCTGCTCGGGCAGGTCGAGCCCCGGCGCCACGGGTATCGGTCCGGGCGCAACCGGGCGCACCATGCCGCGGCCCCAGACCCAGATCAACGCCGCCACCAGCATGAGCGGCAGGGGCGTCAGCGCATAGAGCCCGGCCAGCATCAGCAGCACAAAACCGCCGATAGCGGCCGAGAGCGCCAGCGGCAGCGCCGTGTTGCCGGGCAGGATCGCCACATGATCCGGCCGCCCCCCGGCCATCGAGGTGACCAGAAACTCGCGCCGTCCGCGCGGCGCGCCGGGCAACAGCCCCTCGCCGCGGGCCAGCGGCAGGATCGTGTCATTGGCGCTGCGCTCCAGATGCCGCGGCCCGGGGATCGAGGCGAAGGTATACCCGGGCGCGGGCAGGGCCATCGCCCAGTCCAGCGTCGGCGCGCGCCAGGGATCGCGACGCTGCTTTTGGCCCATGGTGGCCTGCAGCACCATGTCCAGCACGAATAGCGCGAAGCCGATGGTCATGACGAAGCCGAAAAGCGAGGAGGTCAGATTAAGCCAGACCCATTCGGGGTTGCCCGGGTAGATATCGATGCGCCGGGGCATGCCCAGAAGCCCGGTCAGATGCATGATGAAGAAGGTGCCGTGAAAGCCGATCAGGATGACCCAGAACGCCGCCTCGCCCAGCCCCCGCACCCGCACCCGCCCGGTGATCAGCGGCATCCACCACACCGCTGCGGCCATCATCGGAAAGACGAAGCCGCCGATCAGCACATAATGCAGATGCGCCGTGACAAAGGCGGAGTCATGCGCCTGCCAGTTGAACGGAACCACCGCCAGCATCACGCCGGTCAGCCCGCCCATCACGAAGGTCAGGAAGAAGCCGAGGATGTGATACATCGGCAGGACCAGCTCGGGCCTTCCCTTCCACATGGTGCCGATCCAGGCGAAGACCTGCACCACCGTCGGCACGGCGACGAGCAGCGACGCGGCCGAGAAGAACGCCAGCGCCATATGCGGGATGCCCACGGTGAACATGTGATGCACCCAGAGCCCGAAGGACAGGAACACCAGCGCCAGGATCGAGGCGACGATGGCGCCATAGCCCAGGATCGGCGTGCGGCACAGGACCGGGATCAGGGTGGACAGGACCCCGGCGGCGGGCAGGAAGATGATATAGACCTCGGGGTGGCCGAAGAGCCAGAAGAGGTGCTGCCACAGAAGCGGATCGCCGCCGCGCGCCACCTCGAAGAAGGGCCAGTCGAAGGCGCGCTCGATCTCCAGCAGCACCGAGGCCAGGATCAGCGGCGGAAAGCCCACCAGCATCATCGCGCTGGTGCCGAGCATGTACCAGGCAAAGAGCGGCATCTCGGTCAGTTTCATTCCCGGGGCGCGCTGGCGCAGGATGGTCACGGTGATTTCCACCGCCGCGGCCAGCGCCGAGATTTCCACGAAGGTCACGCCCAGGAGCCAGACATCGGCGTTGATGCCTGGGCTGTGGGTGGCGCCGGAAAGCGGCGTGTACATGAACCAGCCGTCGCGCGGGGCGACACCGGCCAGCAGCGCCACCAGCATGATCAGCCCGCCGAACAGGTAGCACCAATAGGCCATCGCGGTCAGGCGCGGAAAGGCCATGTCGCGGGTGCCCAGCATCTTCGGCAGCAGATAGATCGCCAGCCCCTCCAGCATGGGAATGGCAAAGAGGAACATCATGATGCTGCCGTGCATCGTGAAGATCTGGTTGTAGAGTTCGGTGTCCAGAAAGGCGCCGTCGGGCGTGGCCAGCTGGGCGCGGATCAGCATGGCCAGCACGCCGCCGATCAGGAAGAAGACCAACGCGGTGGCCATGAAGCGCAGGCCGAGCGTGGTGTGATTGACCGCCGTGATCTGGCCCCGCCAGCCGGGATCGTTGGCCCAGACGCGCTCCAGTTCACGGTGCAGCCCCAGCGCGCGGCGGGGCGGGTTGGCGGGGATCGCCAGCGGCTCGGCGCGGGTGCCGTCGGTGGTGCCGTCGGGCAGGGTCGCGTCAGTCATCATTGCCTCCTGCGGCCTCGGCCAGCGCAGCCTCGAAATCCTCGGGCGGGACCACCAGCACCTCGAAGCGCATGACGGCATGCCCCACCCCGCAGAATTCGGCGCATTGGCCGTGCAGCAGGCCCGGCGCGTCGGCCTGCAGGCGCAGCCGGTTGGTGCGGCCGGGGATCGCGTCCATCTTGCCGCCCAGTTGCGGCACCCAGAGCGAATGGATCACATCGGCGCTGGTGATCACCATATCCACCGGCTGCCCGGCGGGCAGGATCAGCCGGTCACGGGTTTCGACCGGGCCATCGGGGCCGTCATGGGTGAATTCCCAGTGCCATTGTACGGCATGCACACGCACCGCCAGCGCCCCGTCATCGCGCGGCAGGATCCGCTCGCCCACCCACAGCCCGGCCCCCAGCAACGGGATCAACACCACGGCCGAGAGGCCCATCCCCAGCCCATGCGTCCAGCGCGTGGGCGTGATCTGCCGGGGCGGGCCGAAGGCCATGGCCAGCAGCACCAGCACCAGAGCCGTCAGCGCCCCGGCACCGGCCAGCATCGCCCACCACAGCCCGGCAATGTCGCGCGCCGCCGGCCCTGCGGGTGAAAGCGCGGAAAGCGGCCCGTCGCAGCCCACCAGAAGCATGGGAACCGCAAGCAGGGCTGCGCGCTTGTATACCGTAGCCCTTGCCGGAGACCCGCCTTGTCCCGCACCGACCGAGACACCGAACCCGACCTGACCGACCCGGTCCATGAGAACCGCGCCCTGCAGGCCACCGAAAGCCGCGTCGCCATCGCCGGGCACCCGCTGCATGCGATGCTGGTGGCCTTTCCCATCGCGCTGAGCTTTTGCGTGCTGGGCGCGGACCTGCTCTATTGGTTCACGGGAGACGGCTTCTGGCCCATGGCCGCCGGCTGGGCGGCCTTCGGCGCCTTCGCCATGGGGGTCATCGCCGGGATCACCGGCACGGTGGAATTGCTGATCGTGCCGGGCATCCGCAACCGCTCGGCCAGCTGGACGCATTTCATCCTTGCCGTGATGCTCTTGTCCCTGATGGGGGCCAACTGGTGGCTGCGTGTGGGTCAGCCCGAGGATGCGGTGCTGCCGCTGGGGCTGCTTCTGTCGCTGATCGTGGCCGGGCTGACGGGGGTCACGGGTTGGCATGGCGGCAAGCTCGTCTTCGATTATCAGATCGGCACCAGCGCCGGGTCCAGCTCGC
>SKNG01000287.1 GCA_007120685.1 Paracoccaceae bacterium
CCAGCCTGACCTGCAGGTCCTGCAGCACCGCCAGCCGGATCGCCGTGGCCAGGCCCTGATCGCCGCGCGCGGCGTCGATTTCGCTGGCCAGCGCGTTGATGGCCAGCCCGCGGCGCCGGGCTAGCATCCGGAAGGCCGCCCAGAATTCGGCCTCCAGCGAGACCGAAGTGCGATGCCCCTTCAGCGTCAGCGAGTGTTTCTGCGGCCTGCCGGTCATCGGTGACGTCAACTCCCCTGCCTGCGCCGCTGCCCCGATTCCCCGGATCCGTTAGCGGCCGCGCGACCCCTGCCGCTATCCGATAACACGAGTCTGCCCTCGCGATGAAGCGGCGCCGGGGTGGGGCTGTCAAGACTGACGCCGGCTAGTGCCGAGGTTCGGTCGAGTCGGGGGCTTTCGGTCGGAATCGTTTTACATCAATAGGATACTGTCCGTTCCTATCTTGTTATCGGATGACCGCGGCGGCGCTATCGGCTGTCGCCGCGTGGTTTTTGCCTGACCGGGCGGGTCGCGGCCAGCGTGGTGTCACCGGCGGCGCATCGCCGCACCGCCCGGAACCCGACGCAAACATCCCCATAGGCCGCGTAACGCATCGAGGCGGCCCGGACACAGAAATGGAGACAGACCATGTTCCTTTTTCGCAGCCTGAAGATCGCCACCGCCGCACTGGTTGCCGGCAGCACCCTGATGGCCATGCCCGCCCTTGCCCAGGGCAACCGCATCAATATCGAACAGTGGGGCCATGCCAACACCATCGGCGGCGGCCAGAGTGGCCGGGGCCAGCGCCTGACCGTCATCCAGGACGGCACCGGCAACCTGTCGATCAACACCCAGGACGGCCGGCGCAACCGGGCCGCGGTGGGCCAGACCGGGCGCAACAATGCCGTCGATACCCATCAGTGCGGAAGCGCCAACCGTGTCGGCGTTGCGCAACTGGGCCGCAACCACAATGCCGAGGTCGGCCAGTGCGGCAACCGCAACGTGGCCGCCGTGGTGCAGGTGGGGCGGGGGGGCAATGCCTCGGTCTCGCAGAACGGGTCGCACAATGTGGTGGCGATCGTCCAGGAATGAAACCCGGCGGCGGTGGCCATCTCCCATGCCTTGCCGGCCACCGCCTGCCCATCCCTGAAACGGAACTGGAAAGAACAGGAGCAAATGCCATGAAACCCTCTCTTGTCCGAAAGCGCACCCCCGCCCTGGCCCTTGGCCTGTCGGTGGCGGGTCTTGCCGCCGCGGCCTGCGGTATCGGCGCCGGCGCCGCTGGCAGCAGCGCTGTCGCCGAGCCCCTGCGCTGCGAGCTGCGGATCACCGAGCGCGCCGGCGCCACCACCATCGCCGGGCGCGTCAGCGCCGACCGGCTGGTGCAGGGCAGCTACCGTCTGGCCATCGCCGCGCAAGGCGGTGGCGGCAGCGCCACAATCAGCCAGTCCGGCGAATTCGAGGCCCGTCCCGGTGCCCCCGCCGAGCTGGGCCAGGCCACGCTGGGCGGCAGTGCCGCGCGCTACCGGGCCGATCTGGAAATCCTGGTCGACGGTTTGCGCCTGCGCTGCCTTGAACAGACCGCCGCCGGCACCCTGTAACCCTCGGGTTTGCGTCCGGCCGGGCGCGGAGCCCCTCTCCCGGACCCCGCAACACCCCCCCTGAAAGGAGCCTCCAGATGACACCCCCTCACACGCGGCCCGCCCGCCGCCCGTATCGCATCCTGCTGCCGGTGCTCGCCGCCGCCCTGATCGCCGCCGCGCCGGTGATGGCGCCGGCCCCGGCCGAGGCGCAGAGCGGCGCGATCAGCCTGCATCTGAACCCGCGCAGCGCCAGTGAGGCCCGCGCGCTGCGCGCCGGGCTGGCGCTGTTCGCCATCCGTCAGGATATCCGCAGCAACGGCCATGTCACCCAGCGCGGGGTGAATAACGCAGCCACCATCGCCCAGCGCGGGAGCGGCAGCCGGGCCATCGTGCATCAGGAGGGCTGCAACCACGATGCCTCGATCACCCAGCGCGGGCGCAATGACGCCTATGGCGTGTTCCAGTTCGGCTGCAACACATCCGCCCATGTCGTCCAGCGCGGCCGGGGCCAGACCGGTGTTACCATCCAGTACGGCTGGTAACGTGCTGGATGGAAAAGGAAAGCCGCGTGCCCTGTCAGGCGCGCGGCGCTTCCACGTCAGGCGTGGTGAGAAATGGTTTATTGCCCTTGCAACGAATTGACACGAATCGGCTGATGTGGTTCAACCGCGTCGTGAACGTTGCAAATGCAATGAAACTGGAGGAGAGAGTGATGAACGCGCCCGCCCCGAAGCCCGAGTTGAAGATCGAGCAGATGCACCACGTCGCCTATCGCTGCAAGGATGCGAAGGAGACGGTGGAATGGTATGGCAAGATGCTGAACATGGATTTCGTGCTGGCCATCGCCGAGGACAAGGTGCCCTCGACGCATGAGCCCGACCCCTACATGCACATCTTCATCGATGCCGGTGCAGGTAACATTCTGGCCTTTTTCGAACTGCCCACCAAGCCCGAGATGGGGCGCGACCCCAACACGCCGGTCTGGGTGCAGCATATCGCCTTCAAGGTGAAGGACCGTGACACGCTGATCGCCTACAAGGAACATCTGGAGGCGAACGGGGTGGAAGTGCTGGGCGTCACCGACCATTCCATCTTCCATTCGATCTATTTCTTCGACCCGAACGGGCATCGCATCGAACTCGCCTGCCCGGACCCCGAGGAAGAGGCGATGCTGAAGAAGCTCGACACGGTGAAATGGGAGATGCTGGAGGAGTGGAGCCGCACCAAGCGCGCGCCCCAGCATGCCGACTGGCTGCATGCGAAGGAGTTGAAGAAGGAAGACGCCTGACACGCTCTCTGGTTGGAGAGTTCAGGAACGGTCAGGAAAACGGGCTTTCGAAAGCCCGTTAGCACGCGCCTTCGAAGGCGCGTCAACTCGCGGCAGCCTACGGCGGTCAGATCGGGCCGGTAGCCTGGGTCGAGGGCGCACGGCCGGGCGTGGCTGACGCTGGCCCGACTTCTGTCTGGGTCAGGAGGCGCCCGGCCCCGCTTTCTGATGCATCCGATCGCTCAGCGCCGTGATGTCGCCGGGGGTCACGCCGATATGCGTCAGATAGCGCGGCACCGACCCGTAGCGGCTTTCCAGATGCGCCAGCGTCGCCTGCATCGTCGGCGCCGGCGCCTTCAGAAGCCGTGCATAGGCATCCACATCGCGGCCTCTCTGCCGGGCGGCCTCCAGAAACCCCGCCACCATCTCGGTGATCAGCCCCTCGGTCAGGGTGTAATCGGCGACGATATCCTCGGCCGAGACCTCGGCCAGACCCAAGAGCAGCGCCGCCACGATGCCGGTGCGGTCCTTGCCGGCGGTGCAGTGGAACATCACCGCGCCCTCTCCCGCGCCGGCGATCAGCGCCATGATCTCGCGCAGCGCCTCGTGCCGCTTGTCCAGCGCGCTCTGGTAGAAATGCAGCAGCGGGTCGGTGCCGGGCTGATCGC
>SKNG01000116.1 GCA_007120685.1 Paracoccaceae bacterium
CGACGAGCCGACCCATTCACCGATGATCACCGCAAATGGGGCGTAGACCACGGCAAGCCGCAGCCCTGAAAAGAAGGCCGGCAGCGCATGGGGTACCTGCAGTAGGAACAACCGGCGCAGGGGCGTTGCGCGCATCAAGCGCGCCATATCGGCCAGCGCCGGCGGCAGGCGCATCAGCCCGTCAAAAAAGGCCGAGGTGACGGGGAAATAGATTACCAGCATGACGATGACGATCTTCGAGGCCGCGCCGTAGCCCAGCCAGAGCGTCAGCACCGGCGCCAGTGCAAAGACCGGCACCGCCTGCGCGAAGATCAGCATGGGCCGCAGCATCAGCCGCGCCCCGGGCGACAGGGCCAGGTTCAGCGCCGTGGCCACGCCCAGCGCCACGCCGGCCGCCAGCCCGGTCAGCAGGTTTAGAGCGGTAAAGCGCGCGTGCTCGGCCAGCAGGGCGGCGTTGTCCCACAAAGTCATCCCTACGCGCCCCGGCCCGGGCAGCATGAAGCGCGGCACACCGGTCAGCCAGACCACCGCCTGCCAGACGGCCAGTGCCACGCCCAGCGCCAGCGCCGCGCGCAGGGGGGCAATGTTCAGGCGTCGCATGGCGCCACCCCCTGCAACCGGCCCAGCAGCTCGGCCTGCGCGGCCAGCACATCCGGCGCGCGATAGTCGCGCGGCGCGGGGCTGTCCGGCAGCGCCAGCGCCTTTGCCCCGTCTGCGCCCAGAAGCCAGGCGCGGTCGGCAAGGCGCAGGGCCTCCAGCGGGTCATGAGTGATCAGGATCACGGTGCGCCCGGCCAGCACGTTCACGGCCAGGTCCTGCATCGCCAGCCGTGTCGCCGTGTCGAGCGCACAAAAGGGCTCGTCGAGCACCACCACCGGCGCGTCCTCGATCAGCACACGTGCCAAGGCCACGCGCTGTTGCTGCCCGCCAGAAAGCGCATCCGGGCGTCGGCCTTCCAGCCCAGCGAGCCCAACCTGCGCCAGAAGCGCGTTCGCCCGCGCCACATCCGGGCGCGCCCCGCGCAGCCGCGCGCCAATGGTGACGTTCCTCACCAGATCGGCCCAAGGCAGAAGCTGCCCGCCCTGCGCCATCATCGCCACGCGGCCTTCAAGGGGCTGGTCGTCGCCTGTGCGCAGTGCCCCGTCGAGCCGATGCGGCCCCGGCAGACCGGCGATCAGCCGCGCGATGCTGGACTTGCCGATGCCCGATGGCCCCAACAGGCAGGACCAGCGCCCCGCCGGCATGTCCAGCGCCAGACCTCGGATCAGGGGCGCGTCGCCCATCCATAGATCACCGCACAGCGAGAGCCCAGTCATGCCCCGTCGAGCCCCATCTGCCAGAACCCGACCTCCAGCCCCGTCGCGGTGGCAAAGCGTGCCGAAAGCTGCGCGGCGCGGGGCAGGGCGGTCCAGTCCGGCCCCAGCCGATGCACCAGCGCGCGGTCGATCAGTGCGCCGACATCACGGCACAGGCACTGGTAATCCGCGCCCGCATAGGTGTCGATCCAGTCGGCATAGGGCCCGCCGCTGCCCGCCAGCCGCGCGCCGATCTCGCCATAGCCCAGCACGCAGGGCGCCAGCGCCGCCATCAGGTCAAGGAAATCGCCCGAATAGCCCGATTCCAGCACATAGCGGGTATAGGCCAGGTTGGCGGGCGCCTCCTGCGTCGCTTCAAGTTCGTCCGCGTCGATGCCGGCCTGCGCGCAGATCTGAACATGCAGCGGCATTTCCACATGCGCCAGCGCCTGCACCGTGGCCGAGGCCGCCTGGATCTCGGCCAGCGTCTCGCCCTTGGCCGCGGCCAGCGCCCAGGCGCGGGCGAAATGGATCAGGAAGATGTAATCCTGCCTCAGGTAATGCAGGAAATTGGCGCGCGGCAGATCGCCCCGCCGCAGCCCCTCGACGAAGGGATGGTGGGTATAGGCCTGCCAGTCCGGCGCGGCCGCGCGCCACAGCGAAAAGGCATGGCCATAATCTGGCGTGCTCATGGGGCCACCGCAGTCACGTCAACGGCCAGATCGGCAACCGACAGCCCGCCCGGCGTGGCGCCGCGCTCTGCCAGGAACGCCTCGAACCGCGCGTAACGGCCGGCGTCAAAGGCCGCGGGGCGGGTGGCGAAACGCGCCCGGGTATCGGCCCAGGCCATGGTGTTCAGCTCACTTTGCAGTTCCGACGCGGTGCCGGAAAAGATTTCCCACGCGCGGTCCGGCTGGTTCAGGATAAAGGCCACCGCCTGGCTCGTGGCATCCAGAAACCGGGCGATGGCATCGGCGTCCATGGTGTCGGGATTGGCGACATAGATCAGTTCGTCATAGGCCGGCACGCCCTCGGCCTCGGGGTAGAAACAGCGCCCCTCGGTGCCTTCAAGCTGCAGCTGGTTCATCTCGAAATTGCGAAAGGCGCCGATCACGCCATCCACCTGGCCCGCCATCAGCGCGGGCGAGATCGACCAGCCGATATTGACCCGCTCCACCGCGTCCGGTGCCAACCCGTGATGGGCCAGCATCGCGTCCAGCATCACCTCCTGCACGCCGGCCACGGCAAAGCCGATGGTGCCCCCGGCCAGATCGCCGAAATCCTGCGCGGGGTGGTCGGCCAGCACCGCCAGACAGGTCAGCGGCGTGGAGATCAGCGTGCCCACGCGGCGCAGGGGCAGGTCGTCATGGCGGCTCAGATGCAGTTGCGGCTGGTAGCTGATCGCCAGATCGACGCGGCCGGCGGCGGCCATGCGCGGCGGCGCGTTGGGGTCAGAGGGCGTGACGATATCCACCACCAGCCCGGCGGCGTCGAAATAGCCCAGTTCCTGCGCCAGCACGATGGGCGCGTGATTGGGGTTCACGAACCAGTCCAGCATGATGCTGAGCCGGTCCTGCGCCTGCGCGGGCAGGGCGATGGCAGAAAGGGCGAAAGCCGCGGCAAGGTATTTCATGAAGTCTCCTTTGTCATTCGGTAAGGGCCAGCAGGGCGATATCGCCCGGCCAGCGGGATTGCAGGCTCTGGCCCGCGTTGTGCGCGCGCAGGCCCGTGGCACAGGCCAGCACGACGCGGCTCCCTGCGGGCGGGGTCAGGTTGGCGATCCCCTCGGGCGGGATGTGGCGGGCTTCGGGGGCAAAGGGCGCGGCCTCGGTGCGCAGGTCGATGAGCAGGTCATCGGGCCGGGTCTGGCTGCGGGCGATGAAGGGCAGGGGCTGCGCGGGCTCTGGCGCGGTATCGAAGCGGAAACCGCCGAGGCGCCAGTTGCGGGCGTCGAGGCTGACAAGCTGACCCAGCGGCGAGGGCGTCAGCCCCAGCAGCACCGACAGCGCCATCTGCGCCTGCATCGCGCCGATGGTGCCGACGACCGGCCCCATCACGCCCGCCGTGGCGCAGGTCGCGCCGCGCTCGGGCAGGTCCGGAAAGATGGCGCGCAGGCTGGGCGCGGGGCCGCAGCAGCCCGCCACATAACCCGAAAGCGCCAGCGCCGAAGCGGTGACGAGCGGCCTGCCCTGCGCCGCGC
>SKNG01000479.1 GCA_007120685.1 Paracoccaceae bacterium
GGTCGCGGCGCCGAAGCCGCCGGTGCAATGTCAATCCGGTCCATTGCCCTTGCCGCCGCGGGGTAACGCGCCTTCGAAGGCGCGTGTGAACGGGCTTTCGAAAGCCCGTTTTCCCTCGCGTTGCCAAACCCTTCAAACCCGAGCCGCATCGGCGTGTCCGTAGGCGCCGGAAAGTCGATCCCATCCCGGATCGGTTCACCTCGCCAAAGGTTGTGCCCCCCCCCCCCGGCTCGCGGCAGGACCGTTGATTCGGCGCCGGAAACAGGCAGTCTAGTGGCATCGGCGCGCCGATTTGCGCGACCGATTCGCCAGATGGGAGCGCGTGATGCCGTCCTTGCTTTCCGGTTTTCGTCTTTTCACCCTGCCCGCCGCCGCGCTGGCCGCCACCCTGGCCGTCACCGCCCCGGCGCCGGTGCAGGCCTCGTCCTGCGAGCACATGTGGTTCCTGCGCAACCTGATCGCACACCGGGCCGGCCATTGCTTTGTCAGCGCGCTGGGCCGCGCGGTTTTCGGCAACGAAGGCTGCGTGCCGGGCGTGCAGGTGCCTGACGCGGACGCGGCGCGGATGCAGGCCATCCTGGCCGTCGAGCGCGGCTTCGGCTGCCGGGTGGATGTCACGCAATCCACACTGGGCGACCCGGTGGCGGAATGGGACTGGCGGGTGATCGACCTGATCCCGGTGCCAAGCGGCTTCGAGAGCGGCTGTTTCGGTTACCGCCTTTCGCCTTTCGACCTGCGCGCCGCGCCGCGTGCCGATTCGCCGGTCGTGGGCATGGTGATGAAGGGCGACAGCATCGGCTTCAACTACGAGGACGAGGGCGACTGGATGTTCCTGCTCACCGATGCCGAAGAGGGCTTCATGGGCTGGGCACCCGTGGATGCGATGCCCTATGACGAGGATACCTGCGACGGCTGGGCGGGCTGAAGCCGATCCGGGGGTGGCGGGCGGCGCTACTATGGCCTGCCCCGCCGCATCGGGGTATCAGGGGTCGTAACCCACGAACAGGAAAGAGGCCCCGCCGCGATGGACGCCAATTTCGCATCGATCTTCTATGAAATCGCGCTCCTGGTGCTGCTGGCCGCCGGGGTCGGGTTCATTGGCCTGATGTTGCGCCAGCCGCTGGTGGTGGCCTTCATCGCCGTGGGGGTGATGGCCGGGCCGGATGCGCTGGGCCTGGTCTCCTCGGTCGAGTTCATCGAGACG
Source organism: Paracoccaceae bacterium (assembly GCA_007120685.1). Taxonomy (GTDB): domain Bacteria; phylum Pseudomonadota; class Alphaproteobacteria; order Rhodobacterales; family Rhodobacteraceae; genus Pararhodobacter. The sequence goes on from SKNG01000479.1 coordinate 1,205, forward strand.
CTGAGCCAGATCTCCATTGCCGTGCTGCTGTTCCTTGTGGGGCTGAAGCTGGACGTGTCACTGGTGCGCAACCTGGGCCGCGTGGCGGTGGCCACCGGTCTGGGGCAGGTCACCTTTACCGCCTTCTTCGGCTTCCTGATCTGCCTGGCGCTGGGGATCGACTGGCTGACGTCGCTCTACATCTCGGTCGCGCTGACCTTTTCCTCCACCATCATCATCGTCAAGCTGCTGTCGGACAAGCAGGAGATCGGCGCGCTGCATGGCAAGATCGCGCTGGGTTTCCTGATCGTGCAGGACATCTTCGTGGTGCTGGCCATGGTCACGCTCTCGGCCATCGGCGTGGGGCTGGGCGAGGATACGGGCGGCGCCTGGGAGGTCGCGCAGGTCTTCATCGGCGGTGCCGCGATGGTCGGCGCGGTGGTGCTGTTTATCCGCTATGCCGCCGACCCGCTTCTGTCGCGCATCGCCCGCTCGCCGGAACTGATGGTGATCTTCGCGGTGGGCTGGGCGGCCTCTCTGGCGGCGCTGGGCGACTTCCTGGGCTTCGGCAAGGAACTGGGCGGGCTGCTGGCCGGGGTCTCGCTGGCCTCGACCGAGTTCCGCGAGGCGATCAGCTCGCGCCTTGCCAGCTTGCGCGACTTCCTGCTGCTCTTTTTCTTCATCAACCTCGGCGCCGCGCTGCAGCTTTCCACGCTGGGCGACCAGATCGGCCCGGCCATCGTGCTGTCTCTGTTCGTGCTGATCGGCAACCCGTTGATAGTGCTGGCAATCATGGGTTTCATGGGCTACCGCAAGCGCACCGGCTTCCTGGCCGGGCTGACCGTGGCGCAGATCTCGGAATTCTCGCTCATCTTCATGGCGATGGGCATCACCATCGGCCATGTCGGCGGCGAGGCGATGGGGCTGGTGACGCTGGTGGGCCTGGTGACCATCGCGCTCTCGGTCTACATGATCACCTGGTCGCACAAGCTTTACGAGATCTGCGAGCCCTTCCTCGGCATCTTCGAACGCCGCCGCGCGCATCGCGAGGCCGACGATACCGAAGGCGCGGCCGAGGCGCGCGGGCATGACTTCATCGTCTTCGGGCTGGGCCGTTATGGCTGCCGCATCGGTGCGCGGCTGCAGGAACAGGGCTACCGGGTACTGGGCATCGATTTCGACCCCGAGGCGCTGACAAACTGGCGCCGGATGGGGCTGGACGCTGCCTATGGCGATGCCACCGACCCGGAATTCATCGCCCATATGGATCTGGCCGCCGTGCGCGCCGTCGTCTCGGCCGTGCCGCGCGAACGCGGTGCGCTGACCGAGGCCGACCCGCAACTGGCGCTGCTGCACGGGCTGCATTCGGCGAATTACCGGGGCAAGGTGTTCCTGTCGGTACAGAAGATGGCCGATGCCGAAAGCCTGCTGGAACAGGGCGCCAGCGTGGTGCTGAAGCCTTTCGACGATGCCGCCGATTACGCGGTCCGGCAATTGACCCAGGCGGCAGAAAAGGCCGAGGCCTGAGGAAAGCCATGACCGACCCTGACGAACGCCGGCCCGGATTCGGTCAGCCGAGCACGGGGCACGCGCGATGGTCTCGCCCCTTGCCATGGTGCTGATGCTGCTGGCCGCCGCGGTGGTGATGTTCGCCTGGGGGCGGCCGCGCATGGATGTGGTGGCGGTGATGATGATGGTCGCCCTGCCCGCCACCGGGGTGATCTCCATGTCCGAGGCGCTTGTTGGCCTGTCGGACCCCAATATCGTGCTGATCGCCGCCCTTTTCGTCATCGGCGAGGCGCTGGTGCGCACCGGCGTCGCGCAGCGGCTGGGCGACTGGCTGACCGCCCGCGCCGGCGCCAGCGAGGTGAAGCTTATCTTCCTGCTGATGGTAATCGTCGCCGGCGTCGGTTCCTTCATGTCCTCCACCGGGGTGGTGGCGATCTTCATCCCCATCGTGCTGCGCATCGCACGCAAGGCCAGCCTGCCGGCCGGGCGGCTGATGATGCCCTTGTCCATCGCCGCGCTGATCAGCGGCATGATGACGCTGGTTGCCACCGCGCCCAACCTGGTGGTGCATTCCGAACTGATGCGCCAGGGGCACGAAGGTTTCGGCTTCTTCGCCTTCACGCCCTTTGGCGTGCCGGTGCTGGTGCTGGCGATCCTCTACATGATGCTGGCGCGCCGCTTCCTGGCCCCCGGCCCCGCCCCCGCCCTGCCCGAACGCGCCGCACTGGCCAACTGGGTCGATGACTACGACCTTGCGGGCCGTGAACACCGGCTGTGGCTGCGCCCGGGCTCGCCCCTGGCCGGCAAGCGGCTGGATGCGCTGGACCTGCGCGCCAGCGCAGGGATCAACATCGTCGCCATCGAACGCGGCAGTCGCTATCGCCGCCAGCTGATCCACCCGCGCGCCGAGACGGTGCTGGAACCCGGCGACACGCTGCTGATCGACCAGCGGGCGGGGGGCTATGACCTGGATGCCTTTGCTCAGGCGAACGATCTGGCCGCGCTGCCCGTCTCCGGCCGCTGGTTCACCGATACCGCGCAGGAGATCGGCATGGCGCAGGTGATCGTGCCGCCGAGTTCGCGGCTGATCGGGCAGACGGTGATGGGGGCGCGGTTCCGTTCGGTGCATGATCTGTCGGTGATCGGCCTGAAACACGGCACCAAGCCGGTGCCGGGCGGGGTGCTGGACGAGCCCTTGCGCGCCGGCGACACGCTGCTGACAGTGGGGCCGTGGCGGGCGATCCGCAAGCTGGCGGACCAGCGCCGCGATCTGGTGCTGCTGGACCTGCCCGCCGAATCGGACGAGGCCGTGCCCGCCCGCCACCGCGCACCGCTGGCCGTGGGGGTGCTGGCACTGGTAGTGGTGCTGATGGTCTGGGGGGTGGTGCCGAATGTGCAGGCGGCGCTTTTCGGCTGCCTGCTCTTGGGGCTTTTCCGCTGCATCGACACGGCCGGCGCCTACAAGTCGATCCACTGGCAAAGCCTGATCCTGATCGTCGGCATGATGCCCTTTTCGCTGGCGCTGCAACGCACCGGCGGGGTGGATCTGGCCGCGCAGGGGCTCTTGGATCTGATGGGCGATGCCAACCCCCGGCTGGTGCTGGCGGCGGTCTTTGCGGTGACGGCGGGGCTGAGTCTGTTCATCTCCAACACCGCCACTGCCGTCCTGATGGCGCCGGTGGCGCTGGCGCTGGCCGCCGCCCTTGGCGCCTCGCCCTACCCTTTCGCGATGACCGTGGCGCTGGCGGCCTCGGCGGCTTTCATGACACCCGTGGCCTCGCCGGTGAACACACTGGTGGTGGGACCGGGGAATTACCGCTTTGTCGATTTCCTGCGCATCGGCGCGCCCTTTACGGCGATCTGCGGCGCGGCGGTGGTGGGGCTGGTGCCACTGGTGCTGCCGTTCTGAAGCGGCGCGTTGGCTTTCTTTCCCGCGCCGTCTTTTCTGTCGCTCATCCGATAGGCGCGTCGGCTGCCGCAGGGAAAACGCGCCTTCGAAGGCGCGTGCTGACGGGCTTTCGAAAGCCCGTTTCCCGGCAGATCCCGAGGGCTTGAAACGCAAACGGTTTCAGGGCTCGCGGTTGGCCATGGCGGGGTCGGCGCGCGCGGCCTGCCATTCGGTCAGCGCCGGGTTGGCGGCTTCGACGGGGGGCGGCGGGGCGTCCGTTGCGCCGCGTGCCGATGACGCGGTGGGCTCTGGTGGCATCAGCGGGCGATGCGCGCGCAGGTGATGGGCCTCGCGCGCGCCGAAATAGAAGGCCACCACCGCGCCCAGCAGCCACCACAGCGGCTCCGGCACGGCATGCAGCGCCTGCATCCGTTCCGAAAACCCGGGCGGATCGACCATTGCATAGGTGAACAGGCCCAGCGTGCCCACCGCCAGTATCGGGCGTGGCAGCCGGTTCAGCCCGTTCACGAAAGCATCGAACCGCCCCACCCGCGCATGGGCGAATTCCGCCGCGTGGCTGGCATGCACGGCCAGATAGGCGTCATGGCCCAGCTCCATCCGACGGGTGGCATGGGGGTGAAAGGCGCCCGCAACGCCACTCACCGCCTGCCCCAGCGCCTGCGCGCCCGTCGCCCCCTGGCCGAAAAGCAGCCGCATTGCCGAACGCATCAGCCCCATGACGCCACCCGCGCGCGATGTTCGGCATCCGAAAGATGGAAGCGCGGCGCGATGAATTCCTCGGCGCGGGCGATCCAGCCGCCCTTGCCGCCGTCGCGCCGGCGGGCGTATTTGCGGCTGGCGGGGCGGCGGTCGGCAAGCGCGTAATAGTATTCGCGCCGGGCGATGCCATAGGCGCAGGCGATATGGTCCGGCGCGGCCTCGGCGGCGGCCTGGGCGGCGCGGATGGTCTGCGGGCCGATCACGGCATCGACGGCCAGATCATGACCCATGTCATTAAGCAGCCGCTGCAGGATACGCACCGCATTGGCGCCCGCGTTGACATACATGTCGAAAACCGACGGCTGCAGCACCTCGGGCAGCGCGCTGATACGGGGCCGCGCCCAGTAATGGGTGATGAAGATCTCGATGGCCTGTTCGCGGGTCAGCGCGCGCACGTCGCTTGCGTCAATCTGCCCGTCGCCGGTCAGGTCCAGCCCCAGTCGACGCATGGTGTGGATGGTGACGCCAAAGTTGGTCGCCCCGCCCGGGTCATCGGGGTCGTCCACGAAGCCACCCTCGCGGGCGACGATTTCCTCGGCCAGTTGCCGCACGCTTCGCATCCTGCCTCTCCGCTTGCTGGGAAGGGCGGCAGGATGGGCAGGCGGCGGTTAAGGTTGCGGTCAGTACCCGGCCGCGGCGTTAACCGGAATCACGGCATCCGGGTCGTCGCAGGCGCCGCCGGCCAGCACCTGGTGGCCGGCCTCTTCCAGCGCGGCGGCGACTTCGGTGGGCATGTAGGTCTCGTCATGTTTGGCAAGGATTTCATGCGCCTCGAAGACACCGTTCACCAGCCGTCCGGTGCCCACCGTGCCCTCGTTCTCGGCAAAGAGGTCGGGCAGGATGCCGGCGAAGCGCACCTCGATGGACTGGCAATGGTCGGTCACGCGAAAGCTGACCGTCTCGCCCTGCCCGCGCCGGATCGACCCTGCCTCGACAACACCGCCCAGGCGAAACACCTCGTTCTCGGACGGCGGGCTGGCGATGATCTGGCTGGGCGAGCGGAAGAAGTTGATCCCGTCGCGCATCGCATAGCCGATCAGCGCGGTGGACAGCGTCAAGGCCACCGCGGCGGTGATGATGATCTGGATGCGGCGTTTCTTCTTCAGGTTCCTCATCGTCCCCTCACGGAAAGACAGGCGGCGCCATCAGCCCCGTAGTTTCGTCAAAACCCATCATCAGGTTGGCATTCTGCAACGCCTGGCCCGACGAGCCCTTCGTCAGGTTATCGAGCACCGCCGCCACCATCGCCCGGCCCGGCACGCGGTCGCCTACCACCCCGATATGCACGAAATTGGAGCCGCGCACATCATGAGTCGAGGGTACTGTGCCAAAAGGAAGCACCTGCAGGAATGATTCAGCGCAATAAGCATCGGACAAAACCGCGTGAATCCGCTGCGCATCGCCCTTCAGCCAGGCAGTGGCGAGGATACCGCGGTTCATCGGCAGCAGATGCGGGGTGAAGAGGATGCGCACCTCGCGGCCCGCCGCCAGGCTGAGCTCCTGGTCAAATTCGCCCAGATGCCGATGCGTGCCGCCGACAGCATAGGGCTGCGTGCCCTCGGAGAGTTCGGCATGGAGCAGGTTTTCCTTCAACGCCCGCCCGGCGCCGGAGACGCCGCATTTCAGGTCCAGGATGATGTCATCGAGGTCGATGACGCCCGCCGCCACCAGCGGGCGCAGGGCATACTGGCCGGTGGCGGCATTGCAGCCGGTGCCGGCGACCAGGCGGGCGCTGCGGATGGCGTCGCGGTAGAATTCGGTCAGGCCATAGACCGCTTCGCGCTGGATATCAGGCGCGGCATGGGGCTTGCCGTACCATTTCTGGTAATCCGCCGGGTCGCGCAGGCGGAAATCGGCGCTCAGGTCCACGATGCGCAGGTCGCGCGGCAGATCGCGGATCACCGCCTGGCTGGTGGCGTGGGGGAGCGCGCAGAACGCGAGGTCGATATCGCCGAAATCCACCTCCTCGATGCGGGTCAGATCCGGCAGGGCCATGTGGCGCAGGAAGGGGAAGACCGAGGCCAGCGGCTGGCCTGCCTTTCGCTCTCCGGTCAGCGCGGTGATTTCGAAGCCCGGATGCGTGGCCAGCAGGCGGATCAGTTCGGCGCCGGTATAGCCAGAGGCGCCCAGAATGGCGATTTTCTTTTTCATGACGATCACTTGCGGTTCGTTCTTTGCGCCTGGTGTCAGCGCAGGTGGTGGGTGCGGGACGCCTCTGGCGGGAGTATTTTGGGGCAAGATGACAGGGCGAGTGCCCCGGCATCAAGCGGCGCGGAAGGGCAGCTTTCGTCGCAGGAAGAGCGTGGCCTTCTGGCCCACGGCAATGGGGTCGCCGGTGGTGAGATAGTCGCTTTCGGTGCCGGGGCCGCGCATCTGCGGGCGGCGGGTCAGGTAGTCGTCCAGGCTGGCGGCGACGAGATCGGGCTGGGAATAGACCGCGACATCCGGGCCCAGCGCAGCGCGGAAGGCGTCTTCCATCAGCGGGTAATGCGTGCAGCCCAGCATGGCCGCCTGCGGGCGGGGCATGCGGCGGTGCAGCGCCTCGACATGGGAATGGACCAGCGCCTCGGCCAGGATCATGTCGCCCTGCTCGATCGCATCGACGAGGCCGCCGCAGGGCTGAGCCTCGACATCCACGCCGATGGCGCGGAAGGCAAGTTCGCGCTGGAAGGCGCGGCTTTGCACGGTGGCGGGCGTGGCGAAGAGGGCGACATGTTTCACCGCCACCTCGCGCGGGGGGGAGTTGTCGCCCCATTGACGCTCGGTCAGCGCCTCGATCAGCGGCACGAAGACGCCGAGGACGCGCTTTTCTGCCGGCACCCAGCTTTCCTGCATGCGGCGGAGCGCGGCGGCCGAGGCGGTGTTGCAGGCCAGGAGCACCAGATCGCAGCCTTCGTCCCACAGCCGGGTGACGCCCGCGCAGGTGAGGTGGAAGATATCCTCGGCATCGCGGGTGCCGTAGGGCGTGTGGGCGTTGTCGCCGAAATAGACGAATGGGGTATCCGGCAGGCGGCGTTGCAGCGCGTCCAGCACGGTCAACCCGCCAAGGCCCGAATCGAAGACACCAACCGCCATGCCCGTTATCCCCCGACAGACCGGCCGGCGCCCGGTAGCGCCGGTTTGATCCGTCTTTAAGGCAGGGGCTGTGCCGCGTCCATGCCCCCCGCCTATTCGGCCGCCATGCGCTGCGGGGTGCCACCAGCCGAGATCGTGGCCAGCAATTCCTCGCGCCGGCTGGCGGCGGCCTTGGCGTTGGCGTTCTTCACCGGGCCGAAGCCGCGGATGGAGAGCGGCAGGAGCGCCAGTTCCATGATCGGACCATGAGTGTTGTCGTCGAGCTTCGGCAGCACCTCGGCCATGTCGCGCTCATATTGCCTGATCAGCGCGCGTTCCATCCGCCGCTCGGCCGTGTAGCCGAAAGGATCCAGCGGGGTGCCGCGCAGGGCCTTGAACTTGCTCAGAAGTTTGAAACCCTTCAGCATCCACGGCCCGAAGCGGCGCTTCTGCGGGCGGCCATCCGGCCCCATGCGGGACAGAAGCGGGGGCGCGAGGTGGAATTCCATGCGGAAATCGCCCTCGAACTGTTCGCGCGCCTTTTCGGCCGTGCTCAGGTGCAGGCGCGCGACCTCGTATTCGTCCTTGTAGGCCAGCAGCTTGTGATAGCCGCGCGCCACCGCCAGTTTCAGCGAGCGGTCCTCGATCTTGTCCAGCAGCTTGCGATAGCGCTTTGCCAGACGCTTGCCCTGATAGGCGACCAGATGATCGGCGCGGAAGGCGATGGGGTCGGTGATCTCGGTCACCGTGGCGGGCGGCCGGGCGAAGGCGGCAGCGGCTTCCGGTTCGGCCACGGCCCAGCGGCCGATGTCGAAGGCCCGCAGATTGGCATCCACCGCCGCGCCGTTCAGGCGGATCGCGTCCCGGATCGCCTCCAGCGAGACCGGGATCAGCCCTTTCTGCCATGCGCCACCGAAGACCATCATGTTGGAATAGATCGAATCGCCCATCGTAGCCCGGGCGAGTTCCGAGGCGTCGAAGAGCGCCAGCCCCTCGCGCAGGCGCGCTTCCAGCGCAACTTGCAAGTCCTTGGTTGGAAGCTGAAATTCGGTGTTTCGGGTGAAGTCGCCAGTGATTATTTCATGGGCGTTGACCACCGCGCCGGTCTGGCCGGTGGCCATCAGCGCCAGGGTCTTGGCGCCCGCCGTGACCACCAGATCGCCGCCGATGACGCAATGCGCCTCGCCCACCGCCACGCGCACGGCCGAGATATCCTCGGGCCGTTCGGCCAGCCGCAGATGGATATGCACCGCGCCGCCCTTCTGCGCGAGGCCGGCCATCTCCATCATCGCCGCGCCCTTGCCGTCGATCTGTGCGGCCTGCGCCAGCACCGCGCCGATGGTCACGACGCCGGTGCCGCCGACGCCGGTGACGACGACGTTATGCGTGCCGTCGATGGCGGGCAGCGCGGGTTCCGGCAGGTCCGGCAGGTCCAGCGTGCGGGTGGCGGATTTTCTGACTTTCGCGCCCTTCACCGTGACAAAGGAGGGGCAGAAGCCCTTCAGACAACTGAAATCCTTGTTGCAGGACGACTGGTCGATGGCGCGCTTGCGGCCCAGTTCGGTTTCCACCGGCACGATGGCGACGCAGTTCGATTGCACGCCGCAATCGCCGCAGCCCTCGCAGACATCGGTGTTGATGAAGACGCGCTGATCGGGGTCAGGAAAGAGGCCGCGCTTGCGGCGGCGGCGCTTTTCGGCGGCGCAGGTTTGCGCGTAAACAATGGCCGTCACGCCCTTGATCTGCCTGAATTTCTTCTGCACCTGCATCAGACTGGCGCGCTCGTGCTTTTCCACCTCGCGCGGGAAGGCCGACGGGTTGATATCTTCCTTCTCGTCATAGACCAGCGCGACGTTCTTCACGCCCATCGCCACCAGTTCGCGGGCGATCTGATCGGCGGTCAGCCCGCCTTCGTTCTTCTGCCCGCCGGTCATGGCGACGGCGTCGTTGAAGAGGATCTTGTAGGTGATGTTGGTGCCGGCTGCGAGGGCCGCGCGGATCGCCTGGATACCGGAATGATTGTAGGTGCCGTCGCCCAGGTTCTGGAACACATGATCGCGGGTGGAGAAATGCGACTCGCCAATCCAGTTGGCCCCTTCGGCGCCCATATGGGTGTAGCCGATCGTCTCGCGGTCCATCCATTGCACCATGTAATGGCAGCCGATGCCCGCATAGGCGCGGCTGCCCTCGGGCAGCTTGGTGGAGTTGTTGTGCGGGCAGCCCGAACAGAAATAGGGGATGCGGGCGGCAATCTCTGGCGTGTTCTCGGCCCGGCGCACCTCGGCCAGCCGCGCCAGCCCGGCCTTGATGCCGTCGGTTTCGCGCCCCTCCTCGATGAAGATCGCGCCCAGTTTCTCGGCAATCATCACCGGGTCCAGCGCGTAACGGGTGGGGAAGAGTTCAAGTTGCCGGCCGTGTTCCCAGGTGTCGCCCTTGTGCCAGCCATAGACGCGGCGCCCGCGCCGGTCGTCGAAAATGGCTTCCTTGACCTGCACCTCGATCAGCTTGCGCTTCTCCTCGACGACGATGATCAGCTCCAGCCCTTCGGCCCAGTCATGAAAACCGGTCATGTCCAGCGGCCAGGGCTGGCCGACCTTGTAGGTGGTGATGCCCAGCCGTTCGGCCTGTTCCTCGTCGATGCCCAGAAGCCGTAGCGCATGCACCAGGTCCAGCCAGTTCTTGCCCGCCGCCACCAGGCCGATCTTCGCGCCGGGCTTGCCCCACATGCGGCGGTCCATGCGGTTGGCGTGGGAAAACGCCTCGGCCGCGAAGCGCTTGTAGTCGATCATGCGCACTTCCTGCGCATGCGGCGTATCCTGCAGGCGGATGTTCAACCCGCCCTCGGGCATGGTGAAATCAGGCGTGACGAATTGCATCCGGTGCGGGTTGCCATCGACGACCGCCGTGGCCTCGATGGTGTCCTTCATCGTCTTCAGCCCCACCCAGAGGCCGGAAAAGCGGCTCAGCGCATAGGCATAATGGCCGTAGTCCAGAACCTCCTGCACCCCGGCGGGGCTGACCACGGGCATATAGGCATCGACCATCGCCCAGTCGGACTGATGCAGCACGGTCGAGGATTCGCCGGTGTGATCGTCGCCCATGGCCATGATCACCCCGCCATGCTTCGACGTGCCGGCCATGTTCGCGTGCCGCATCACATCGCCGGAACGGTCAACCCCCGGCCCCTTGCCGTACCACAGCGCGAAGACGCCGTCATAGCGCCCCTCGCCGCGCAGTTCCGCCTGCTGGGTGCCCCAGATGGCGGTGGCGGCCAGATCCTCGTTCAGCCCTTCCTGAAAGATCACCTGCGCGGCTTCCAACTGCTTGCGCGCGCGGCCCATCTGCATGTCCACAGCACCCAGGGGCGAGCCGCGATAGCCCGAGACATAGCCGCCCGTGTTCAGCCCGGCCGCCGCATCGCGCGCCCGCTGCGCCAGCATCAGCCGCACCAGCGCCTGCGTGCCGTTCAGCAAGATCGGCGATTTTTCCAGATCGAAGCGGTCCTGCAGGCTGACGGTTTGCTTGCCCATGGTGCATCTCCCGTGTCATTTGCTGCGTCCGGCCGCATGACGGGCCGGTTCTGGCCAGTATAGGTCAAAAAAGCTGACCTTTGAAGTTTTTTCATCGAAAGATCACTTTCTGGTGGGCGTGATCTGACCTAGAAGGAATCCTGCGAAAGGCGGCGGTCAAGGGAACGGATCGTATCCGATGGACTGGGACAAGCTAAGAATCTTTCACGCGGTGGCCGATGCGGGCAGCCTGACCCATGCCGGCGATGCGCTGGGGCTTAGCCAGTCGGCGGTCAGCCGGCAGATTCGCGGGCTGGAAGAGGCGCTGGGGACCATCCTTTTTCACCGCCATGCGCGGGGGCTGATTCTGACCGAACAGGGCGAGTTGCTGTTTGACGCCACTGCTTCGATGTCGAAGCGGCTGGAAACCGCCACCGCCCGCATTCGCGACAGCGAGGAAGAAGTCTTCGGCGAATTGCGCGTGACCACCACCATCGGCTTCGGCACGCTGTGGCTGGCCCCGCGCCTGCCGGCGCTTTACGCCCGCTATCCGGATCTGAAGATCGACCTGATGCTGGAAGAGCGCGTGCTGGACCTGCCGATGCGCGAAGCCGACATCGCCATCCGCATGAAGGAGCCCAGCCAGGCGGATCTGATCCGCAAGCGGTTGATGAGCGTGCGCATGCGGCTTTA
>SKNG01000417.1 GCA_007120685.1 Paracoccaceae bacterium
ACCACAGGAAGGACGGGTTCAGCGGGTCGCGCCCCAGGACCAGCGTGCGGTCCGGCGCGAAGCTGCGCAGCCCCGCCCAGGAGGTTTCCACCCGCGTGACCGGCACCGTGACCATTTCCTCGTAGCGCGCCAGCCCCTCTGCCAGGACCATGTCGTCGGCGAAGGCGTCATGCGGTTCTGCCGGGTCTTCATCGGCCGGCGAGACCAGCCATTTGCCGGCTTCGGGCTTGGCATACCAGGTCTCGCCCGCGTTGATCACCATCGGCCAGGCGCGGATGTCATGGCCATCCGGCGCGGGCAGTTGCGCGATGGAGCGGCGGAAGGGTTGCAGCCCGATCCCGGGCAGGCCGGCCATCCGGGCGATGCGGTCGGCCCAGGCGCCGGCGGCGTTGACGATGTGGCGGGCGGTGAGCGTTTCGCCCTTTGTCCCCAGCGTGACCGCCCAGCCGTCTGCCGTGGCGCGCAGGGCGGTGACGGGCTGGCCGGTGCGGATGCTGCCGCCCTGCTGGCGCAGGCGGCGGGCGAAGGTCTGCAATACCAGATCGGTGTCGATGTTCTGCGCCGCTTCGCTGTAGCCGGCCAGCGCCACGCGCTCAGGATGCAGGATCGGCAGCAGGGCGAGGGCCTCGGCCGGGGTAAGACGCTCCATCCGCAGCCCGGCGCAATCGGTCTCGAAGGCGGCCGCCTGATGCGCCTGCGCCACCAGCAAGAGCCCGCGCGGGCTGAGCGCGCCCATCGCCGCCAGCGCCTCGCCGCTGGCACGGGCCAGCGCGACCGTGGCCGGGGCGCCGTATTCGGCCTCGTACAGCGCGGCCGAACGGCCCGAGGCGTGATGGCCCAACTGCGCCTCGGCCTCGACCACGATGACATGGCCCAGCCCGGCCAGCGCCGCGCCGGCGGAAAGCCCGGCAACGCCGCCGCCAATGATCAGGAAATCGGTGTCAGGGCTGTCCGACATGCGCGGCAGAATTGCAGAAGGGCAGGGTAGCAGCAAGGGCTGGGGTCTGGCAGTATCGGGGCGGCAGGTCTGGCCCTAAACTTTCGCAGGCCGATCCGCGATGGTGCAGCACAGAGGCGGGTTGACCGCCGCATGGCGCGTGTGAGGATGAAACCGATGAAGATGACCACCGAAGAAGCCTTCGTGAAGGTTCTGCAGCGCAACGGGATCGAGCATGCCTTTGGCATCATCGGATCGGCGTTCATGCCGGTTTCCGATCTTTTCCCGCGCGCCGGCATCACCTTCTGGGACTGCGCGCATGAGGGTTCCGGCGGGATGATGGCCGACGGCTATACCCGCGCCACCGGCAAGATGAGCATGATGATCGCCCAGAACGGCCCCGGCATCACCAATTTCGTCACCGCCGTGAAGACCGCCTACTGGAACCATACGCCGCTGCTGCTGGTCACCCCGCAGGCCGCGAACAAGACCATCGGCCAGGGCGGCTTTCAGGAAATCCCGCAGATGGCGCTGTTTGCCGACATGGTCGCCTATCAGGAAGAGGTGCGCGACCCGTCCCGCATCGCCGAGGTGCTGAACCGTGTGATCGCGCAGGCCCGCCGCCTGTCGGCGCCCGCGCAGATCAACCTGCCGCGGGACTACTTCACCCAGGTCATCGATATCGAGTTGCCCGAGCCCGTGGCGTTCGAGCGCCCGACCGGCGGCGCCACGGCGATTGCCGAGGCCGCGAAACTGCTTTCCGAGGCGCGTTTCCCGGTGATCCTGAACGGTGCCGGCGTGGTGATCGGCGGGGCGATCCCGGCCTCGATGGCGCTGGCAGAGCGGCTGGATGCGCCTGTCTGCGTGGGTTATCAGCACAATGACGCCTTCCCCGGTGGGCATCCGCTGTTCGCCGGGCCGCTGGGATACAACGGGTCGAAGGCGGCGATGGAACTGATTGCGCAGGCCGATGTGGTGCTTTGCCTGGGCACGCGGCTTAACCCGTTCAGCACGCTGCCGGGCTATGGCATCGATTACTGGCCGAAGGGCGCGAGGATCATCCAGGTCGATATCAACCCCGACCGGATCGGCCTGACCAAGAAGGCGACGGTGGGCATCGTGGGCGATGCGAAACAGGTGGCCGAGGGGATTCTGGCGGGGCTGGCCCCCGGCGCGGGCGACGAAGGCCGCGCCGAACGCCGGGCCGAGATCGCGCAGCGCAAGTCCGCCTGGGCGCAGGCGCTGGCGTCGATGGATCACGAGGATGACGACCCCGGCACCAACTGGAACGAACGCGCCCGCGCCGACAAGCCGGAGTGGATGAGCCCGCGCATGGCCTGGCGCGCGATCCAGGCGGCGCTGCCGGAAGAGGCGATCATCAGCACCGACATCGGCAACAACTGCGCCATCGGCAACGCCTATCCCAGCTTCCCGGACGGGCGGAAATACCTGGCGCCGGGCCTCTTCGGCCCCTGCGGCTATGGGCTGCCGGCCATTGTGGGTGCCAAGATCGGCTGCCCGGATGTGCCGGTGGTCGGCTTTGCCGGGGACGGCGCCTTTGGCATTGCGGTGACGGAACTGACCGCCATCGGTCGCAAGGAATGGCCGGCGGTGACCATGGTGGTGTTCCGCAACTACCAGTGGGGCGCGGAAAAGCGCAACTCGACGCTGTGGTATGACGACAATTTCGTCGGCACCGAACTGGATGAGCAGGTCAGCTACGCCGGCATCGCCCAGGCCTGCGGGCTGCAGGGGGTGCAGGCGCGCACGATGGAGGAACTGACGGCGGCGCTGCGCAAGGCGGTCGAGGACCAGATGCAGCACGGGCGCACCACGTTGATCGAGGCGATGATCAATCAGGAACTGGGCGAGCCCTTCCGGCGCGATGCGATGAAGAAGCCCGTGCCGGTCGCCGGGATCGACGCCGCCGACATGCGGCCGCAAACCGCCGCGTGAGCCTGCCTTTCGATCTGGCCTTTGATCTGCCTTTTGGTCTTCCCTTCGATCTGGGACCCTGGGCCATCGCCTGGCTGGCGGTGGCCTTTCCGGTTTCGGCCTTCATCCGGGGCTATACCGGCTTCGGGCTGGGGGCGCTGGTGGTCACCGCCGGCGCGGTGGTGATGAACCCGCTGCCGCTGATCGCCATGGTGATCATCTCCGATCTGGCGATGACGGCGCAGATCTGGCGCAGTCTGCGGCGGGATATCGACTGGCGGATGGTGTTTGTCCTTTTCGCCGGCGCCGCACCGGCGCTGCCCCTCGGCCTGTGGGTGCTGACCGCGCTGCCCGAGGACCTGGCGCGCGCTGTGGTGGCGGGTTTCGTGATGGTGATGGCGCTGGCGCTGGTCATGGGCTGGACGCTGCGCCGTCCGGCGGGCCGGGGGTTGACGCTGGGCACCGGCGTGTTTTCCGGCCTGGCCAACGCCGGCGGCGTGGGCGGGTTGCCGGTGGTGGTGCTGCTGTCGGCCGAGGGCTCGGCCCCGCGCCGGTTCCGCGCCACGCTGATCGCCTATTTCATCTTTCTGGGCTTGTGGACGCTGCCGG
>SKNG01000358.1 GCA_007120685.1 Paracoccaceae bacterium
AGAAGGTGACCTGCAAGGTGGTGGAGACCGAACCGGTGGTGAAGGGCCAGACCGCGGCCAACAGCTACAAGCCGGCGATCCTTGACAATGGCGTGAGGGTGATGGTGCCCCCCTTCGTGGGGCCGGAAGAAGACATTATCGTCAATACCGAGACTTTCGAATATGCCGAGCGCGCCTGACAGCCTGCCCGGTAGTGGCAAAAGGAGTGGGCACCTTGATGATCAGGACAGGCGTCGTGGCCGTCGCTCTTGTGGCGGCGCTGGCGTTTTCGGGGCAGGGCCATGCAAACGGGCTGACCCCCGTACAGGGTGACGGGGCCATGCAGTATCCGGTGTCCGGCGCGATGCTTGACGGCACCGATTGGCGCGCGGTGCTGGTGGGCGCCAGCCGGCTTTCGGCCGATGACGGCGTCACCATCGCCTTTGCCGAGGGGCGTGTCAGCGGGCGGTCGGGCTGCAACCGGTTCACCGGCGGCTACGAGGCCGAGACACTCGATGGCGGTGCCGTGGCCGCGGCGCTGGCATTCGGCCCGCTGGCCGGCACCCGCATGGCCTGTCCCGGCCGGGGCGACGAGGTCGAGGCAATGGTGCTGCCGGCGCTGGAAGCGGTGGACGGGTTCCTGCTCGATGCCTCGGGGCGGCTACTGCTGCTTTCGGGCGCCGAAGTGGTGCTGGTGGCGCTTCCGGCCGATCCTGCGTAAGCAGTCGGATGGGGCGTCAGAGCCGGGCCTGCTGCCTGGGCGGGGTACGGCATGTTCGACCATAAGCTGCGCCCGCTGATCGACCCGCCGCTTAACCGTCTGGGCCGCCACCTGGCCCGCGCCGGGCTGCGGGCCAATCATGTCACGCTAGCCGGGCTGGGCTTCGGCCTGGGCGCGGCGCTTGCCATCGCGCAGGGGGCGTTCTGGCTGGGGCTGGCGCTGATCCTTGCCTCGCGGTTGGCCGACGGGCTGGATGGTGCCGTGGCCCGGGCCACGGAACTCAGCGATTTCGGCGGCTATCTGGATATCACCGCCGATTTCGTCACCTATGCGGCCATCCCGCTGGCTTTTGTCTGGTACGACCCGGCAGCGAACGGGCTGGCGGGCGCCTTCCTGCTGGGCGCCTATTACGTCAATGCCGCCAGCTTCCTGGGCTTTGCGGTACTGGCCGAAAAGCAGCGCCTGCAGACCGACGCGCAGGGTCGGAAATCCCTCTATTTCTCGGCCGGGCTGCTGGAGGGGGGCGAGACCATCGCCTTCATGGTCGCCCTCTGCCTCTTCCCGGCCGCCTTCGCGCCGCTCGCCTGGATCTTCGGTGCGCTGTGCCTCGCCACGGCGGCGCTGCGTCTGGTCGACGCGCGCCGCCGCTTCGATTGAACGCCATAACTGTGCAGCCGCGCACATCAAGGGCGCGTGGCCCAGGGTTCCCTTGGCGGGCGGCGCCGACTATCTCTTCGCCGAACGCAAGAGGAGGCTTTCATGCCCGAGCAGGGAAACGACGCACTGGCCACTGCCGGCCTGCACCATGTCACGGCCATCGCCGGCGATCCGCAGCGCAACCTCGATTTCTACAGCCGAGCGCTGGGCCAGCATCTGGTCAAGACAACGGTCAATTTCGACGACCCTGGCGTCTATCACCTCTATTTCGGTGATGCGCTGGGCAATCCCGGCACGGTCTATACCAGCTTCCCCTTCCCGGAAGCGCGCCCCGGCCGGGTCGGACCCGGCATGGCCTCGGCCATCACCTTCGGCCTGCCCGATGCCGTGGCCCGCGCCGAGGCTCTGGCCGCGCAGGGTGTGTCACTGCGCAAGATCACTCGTTTCGGTGCTTCCGTCTGGGCTTTCGCCGATCCCGACGGCCAGCCTCTGGAACTGATCGAAGGCCCGGGCGGACTGGCGGGCGTGACGCTCTGGCTGGACGACCCCGAGCCTACCGCTGCCCTGCTGACCGAGGTTTTCGGCTACACCGAGACCGGGCGCGAAGCCGATGGCGCGGGCCAGCGCCGCCGGCTGGAGCGGCCGGGCAACGGGCCGGGGCGGGTCATCGACCTTTACCAACAGGATGCCGCGCCGCCCGCGCAGCCGGGCGCCGGCACTGTCCATCACATTGCTTTCCGTGCCCGCGATCGCGCCCACCAGGACGCGCTGGCCGAAGCGATGCGCGCGCGCGGGTTGCACCCCAGCGACCGCAAGGACCGCCAGTACTTCGAATCGATCTACACCCGCGAGCCGGGCGGGGTGCTGTTCGAGGTCGCCACCGACGCGCCGGGCTTTGCCCGTGACGAGCCGCCCGAGGCGCTGGGCCATAGCCTGAAACTGCCGCCACAGCATGAACCCCGCCGCGCCGGGATCGAGGCCAGGTTGCCGCCCCTCAGCCTGCCAACGCCCGCCTGACGCGCGGCACGTGACCCGGTCATCTTGCCCGAAATACTCTGGGGGAGGCCGCGCAGCGGCCGGGGGCAACGCCCCCCCAACCCCTCAGCCCCCGCGCGCCGCCCGAAGACTCTGCGCCAGCAGGTCCATCGCCGCCATGCGCACCGCCACGCCCATCTCCACCTGTTCCTGGATCACCGAGCGGTTGATGTCATCGGCGATCAGCCCGTCGATCTCGACGCCGCGGTTCATCGGCCCCGGGTGCATGACGATGGCATCGGGCTTGGCGCAGGCAAGCTTGTCGGCATCCAGCCCGTAGCGGTGGAAGAACTCGCGCTCCGAGGGGATGAAGGCGCCGTCCATCCGCTCCTTCTGCAGGCGCAGCATCATCACCACATCGGCGCCTTCCAGCCCGGCGCGCATGTCGTCGTAAAGCTCGCAGCCGAATTCGGCCACGCCTGCGGGCATCAGGGTGGGCGGGCCGATCAGGCGCAGGCGATTCTCCATCTTGCCCAGCAGGATCAGGTTCGACCGCGCCACGCGGCTGTGCGCGATATCGCCGCAGATCGCCACCGTCAGCCGGTGCAACCGGCCCTTGGCGCGGCGGATGGTCAGCGCATCGAGCAGCGCCTGGGTCGGATGTTCGTGCCGGCCGTCGCCGGCGTTGAGGACAGCGCATGTCACCTTCTCGGCCAGCAGGTTCACCGCGCCGGACGAGGGGTGGCGCACAACCAGCAGGTCGGGGTGCATGGCATTCAGCGTCAGCGCGGTGTCGATCAGCGTCTCACCCTTCTTCAGGCTCGAATGCGCCATCGCCATGTTCATCACATCCGCGCCGAGCCGCTTGCCGGCCAGTTCGAAACTGGCCTGGGTGCGAGTGGAGGCTTCGAAGAACATGTTGATCTGGGTCAGGCCCTTCAGCGTCTCGTCGTGCTTTTCAGCCGAGCGGTTGAGGGTGACGAAATGTTCGGCCCGGTCCAGCAGCGCGGTAATCTCAGCCGGGTGCAGGGGCTCGATGCCCAGAAGATGGCGTTGGGTGAAACTCATGCGCAGGCCCCCCCGGCTGGCGACGTCTCGCGGTATAGGCTGCCGGTGCGCCCACAGCAACCGGGTGTAACTGCGGCCGG
>SKNG01000335.1 GCA_007120685.1 Paracoccaceae bacterium
ACGTCCAGGCCGCGGTGATTGCCGTGCGCATTTCCAGCCCGGTCAGCGAAAGTAGCACCGCCAGCACGCCGAACCCCAGCATGAAGGCCGAGAACAGCACGATGACCGAGGCGATCACGTCATCCTCCAGCCGTTTGCCGCCTAGATGCAGGATCACCACGCGGTTGGGCTGGACCAGCTGGCGCAACTGGGCCTTCAGCGCCTCGATCAGCACCAGGAAGCGGAACACCTTCAGCGCACAGCCGGTCGAGGCCGTGCAGGCCCCCACCACGCCCCCTACGAAGACCACCAGCAGCGCGAAATCGCCCCAGCCGGACACATCCGCCGATGCGTAGCCGGTGCCGGAAAAGATCGACAGCGTGTTGAAGGCGCTTTCGCGGATAACGGTTTCCAGCGGGTCATCGCCGGTGGCCAGCCGCCAGACCACGATCAGCCCGATGGCATAGAGGGTCCAGCGGAAATAGGCGCGCACCTGCACGTCGCGCAAGAGCGGCATGGGTTGGCCGCCGACCAATTGGATATAGCGGATGAAGGGCAGGCCGGACAACCAGATCAACACCGCGCCAACATAATGCGCCGCCGGGCCGAAAGCCGCCATCGAGGCGTCGCGCGTCGAATAGCCCCCCGTGGCGATGGTGGTCAGCGCGTGGTTCACCGCGTCGAAGGCCCCCATCCCGGCCGCCGCATAGGCCAGCGCGGCGATGATCGTCAGGCCCAGATAGATCTCGATCAGCATCAATGAGATGTCGCGCACACGGGGCAGCACCTTGCCCATGGTGTCGAAGCCCTCGGACCGGAAATGCTGCATCCCTCCCACCCGCATCACCGGCAGGAACACCAGCGCCACGATGATGATGCCCAGCCCCCCCAGCCATTGCAGGATCGACCGCCACAGAAGCAGCCCCGCGGCCATGTCATCCAGCCCGGTCATGATGGTGGTGCCGGTGGTGGTCATGCCTGACATCGCCTCGAACATCGCATCGGTCAGGCTCTTGCCATCCGGCCCCAGCATGAACGGGAGCGCGCCGAAGGCGGGCAGCACGGTCCAGGTCAGCGTGGTAAGCAGGAAAGACTGCCGAATGGTCAGCGCGTCCGAACGGGTGTTGGCGGTGGCCAGCGCCAGCATCGCCCCCGCCAGCGCGGTCACGAACGCCGCGCGCAGAAAGCGCGGCCAGCTATCATCGCCCTGCACCCAGTCCACTGCCGCCGGCACCAGCATGACCAGCCCGAGCGCGGCGAGCAGCAGGCCGATCACATGCAGGACGGGTCTGAAATCGGGCATTGCCGAAGCCATGGCCGGCGGTGCGGGGGCTGTCAAGCGGCTTGCCTTGGGCTGCCGCGGCTGGCATGTCGGGCGCTGCAATCCCGGGAACCCGCCATGTCCGACCGTATCGACCCTGCGCTGCCCAAGGTCGAACTGCATCTGCATCTGGAAGGCGCCGCGCCGCCGGCGTTCATCCGCTCGCTGGCGCGCGCGCGCCATGTCGATATCGGCCGGATCTTCGATGACCAGGGCCGCTACCGCTTCGACGGCTTTGCCGATTTCCTGCGCGTCTATGCCGCCGCCTGCCTGCCCTTGCAGCGCCCCGAGGACTACCGCCAGCTTACGCGCGCCGTGCTGGAACACCGCGCCGCCGATGGGGTGGTCTATGTGGAGGCCTTCCTCTCGCCCGATTTCTGCGGCGGGGGCGACCTGACCGCCTGGCGCGACTACGTCGCCGCCATCGCCGAGGCCGCGCGCGCGGCCTCGGCCGAGACCGGCATCACCTTGCGCGGCATCGTCTCGGCTATCCGCCATCTGGGGCCGGAAGCAGCCAAACGCGCGGCCCTCTGCGCGGCCGAGACCGCGGGCGATTTCGTCACCGGTTTCGGAATCGCCGGGGACGAGACTGCCGGCAGCGCCCGTGATTTCGCCTGGGGCTTCGACTGCGCGCGCGAGGCCGGGCTGGGCCTGACCGCGCATGCCGGCGAATGGGCCGGGCCGGCGGCGATCCGCGCCTCGCTGGATGTCTGGCGGGTCAGCCGCATCGGCCACGGGGTCCGCGCCATTCAGGAGCCGGCGCTGGTGGATGATCTGGCTGAACGCGGCACGGTGCTGGAGCTTTGCCCGGGATCGAACATCGCGCTGGGCCTTTTTCCGTCCTTCGCCGCCCATCCTGCCGCCCGGCTGCGCGATGCCGGTGTGCGCATCACGCTCTCTACCGATGACCCGCCCTTCTTCCGAACCAGCCTGCGCGCCGAATACGAGGCGCTGGCCCGGGCCTTCGGCTGGACAGAGGCGGATTTCCACGCCATCAACGCGGACGCGGCGCGGGCGGCGTTTTGCGACGAGGCAACGCGCACAGGGATCCTGAAACGGCTGGAGGCCACGGCATGAGCGCGCATCTGAGCATCGTTACCCACCCGCTGGTGCAGCACAAGCTGACCATCATGCGCGACAAGACCACCTCGACCGCCAAGTTCCGCCAGCTTCTGCGCGAGATCAGCATGCTCTTGGCCTATGAGGTGACGCGCGACCTGGCGCTGACCGAAACCACCATCGAGACCCCGCTCTGCCCCATGCAGGCGCCGCGGCTGGAGGGGCGCAAGCTGGCGCTGGTGTCGATCCTGCGCGCGGGCAACGGGCTTCTGGACGGGATCCTGGAACTGGTGCCGGCGGCACGGGTGGGCTTCGTGGGGCTTTACCGCGATGAAGAGACGCTGCAGCCGGTGCAGTATTACAACAAGCTGCCCTCGGAACTGGGCGAGCGGCTGGTCATTGTGGTCGACCCGATGCTGGCCACCGGCAATTCCTCGGCCGCGGCGGTGGATCTGGTCAAGCAGGCGGGCGGGCGGCGCATCATCTTCCTGTGCCTGCTGGCCGCGCCAGAGGGCGTGGCCCGGATGAAAGAGGCGCATCCGGATGTGCCGGTGGTAACCGCGGCGCTGGATGAGCGGCTGAACGATAAGGGCTATATCGTGCCGGGCCTGGGCGATGCGGGCGACCGGCTTTACGGCACGCGCTGAACGGCTCGCGGCCAGTGCCGGCGGCAGGGCCGCGGCCGGCTAGTCACCCCCAATTTGAGCGGCCGATGGTGCAGAACGGGGCTTTACCTGCTCTCGGCAACGGTGCAGGGTAAAACAGAATACCTGTGGGGGGTGTTGATATGTTTGTAGGTAAGCTTCAGGCCCATCGGGCCGGGTTCCTTATTGCTGGATTGCTGCTGGCCGGAATGCCGGCGTTGGCGCAGGTGCCTAGCGGCCCGGCCGAGCCGCCGCCACCGAGTTTCGCCGGGGCGCAATTTGTCGACAGCAAGGGCTGCGCCTTTGCGCGCGCCACGGTCAACGGGCAGACCCGATGGGTGCCGCGGCTGGGGGCGGATCGGCAGCCGATCTGCGGGTTGACGCCCAGCATAGCCGCCGCCACCCCGGCCCCTGCGCCTACCCCGGAACCGGCCCCGGCACCCCAGCCGCCGGCCGCCGCGGCCGAGCCGGCAC
>SKNG01000312.1 GCA_007120685.1 Paracoccaceae bacterium
AACGAGGCCTGGTGGCGCCCGCTGATGGACCGGCAGGGCGTGGGGCAGCGGCTGGGGGCGGCGGGGTGAGCGCGCCGCCGGTTATCGACACCCTGGCCCGGGATGCCGCGCGGCGCCTTTTCGGGGCAGGGCCGGAAACGGAAGCACCGGCACGGATCGCGGCGGTCGAGGCGCTGGCCGGCGGCACCGGCGCCAGCACCGGGGCGCTGCGGCTCTACCGGCTGGAGGGCGGCGACGGTTTCGTGGAGAAACATACCTCCAGCGCGCTGGAATACGCCCTGGCGCGGGCGCAGCTGGCCGATACCGCGGCCGGCCTGTCGCGCTGCCCGGTGATGCTGCGTTTCCTCGCCGCCGCGCCTGACCCGGCGGGCGGCTACCGGCTGTTCATGGAACGGCTGGAGGGGATCGGCGACAATAACGGCTGGCTCTGGGGGGCCGAGGTGGCCCTGGCCGAGGCGGCCGAGACCTTCTCGCAGGCCATCGCTGGGATGCGGCAGCGCCACGGCCTGGCCCTGCGGCCCGCGCCCGATGTGTTCGGGCGGCTGGCAAGGGCGCTGGCGGGCAGCGAGAGCGGGAAAGAGGATCAGATCGGGGGGCGGCTGGCGGCGCTGCAGGCGGCGCTGGCAGGCTATCCGTCGCGCCCGGCGCATAACGACCTGTTTTGGCCGAATATCGGCCGGGCACCCGGGTCAGGGGGGCTGGTCTTCCTGGATTTCGCGCTGGTCGGTGACAATCAGCCGGGGGCGGATTTCCACCATTTCGCCAAGGGGCTGAAGAAATCTGCCCAGCATCGCGCGTTCTTCCTGGCGCTCACTGCGCGGGCCGCCGACCTGGCGGGCATCCCGGCCGGGATCATCCGCGCGGGCGCCTGCATGAGCGCCGCCGCCCGCGCCCTGACGCGCGAGACGCGGCGCGGCCGGCCCGAGGCAGGCCAGCACCAGGCGCGGCGCTTCATCGACCTGGCCGAAGCGGCGTTGCAGGGCGATGGGCCAGGCGAAAAAAAGAACGGGGAGCGGGGGGCATGATCCTCGTCTTCGGGCACACGGGGCAGGTGGCGCGGGAACTGGCGCGGCGGGCGCCCGATGCAACCTTCCTCAGCCGAGCCATGGCCGATCTTTCGGACCCAGAGGGCTGCGCCGCCGCCATCCGCAGCCACAACCCCGGCGCGGTGATCAACGCCGCCGCCTGGACGGCGGTGGACCGCGCCGAAACCGAAGAGGCCGCCGCCACCACGATTAACGCCGCCGCCCCCGGCGCCATGGCGCGGGCCTGCGCTGACCTGCGCATTCCCTTCGTGCATCTCTCCACCGATTACGTCTTCGACGGCGCCGGCGCGCAGCCCTTCGCACCGGATCACCCCACAGCCCCGCTGGGTGCCTATGGCCGCTCGAAGCTGAAGGGCGAGGCGGCGGTACGCGCGGCCGGCGCGGCGCATGCCATCCTGCGCACTGCCTGGGTCTTTTCGGCGCATGGGCAGAACTTCGTGCGCACCATGCTGCGGCTGGGCACCGAGCGCGACGGGCTGCGCGTCGTCGCCGACCAGATCGGCGGGCCGACGCCCGCCGGCGCCATCGCCGAGGCCTGCCTGCACATGACAACGCTCTTGCAGGATGACCCGGGCAAGTCCGGCACATACCACTTCAGCGGCGCGCCGGATGTCAGCTGGGCCGATTTCGCCCGCGCCATCATGGCCGAGGCGAGGCTGCAATGCGGCATAACGGGCATCACCACGGCCGATTACCCCACCCCGGCGCAGCGGCCGCTGAATTCGCGGCTCGATTGCAGCGGGCTGGCGGCGCTGGGGCTGGCAAGGCCGGACTGGCGCGCGGCCCTACCCGGAGTTATCGCGGAAATCAGAGGGACGGCATGAGCAATCGCAAGGGCATCATCCTGGCAGGCGGCAGCGGCACGCGGCTTTACCCCATCACCATGGGCGTCTCGAAGCAGCTTCTGCCGGTCTATGACAAGCCGATGATCTATTTTCCGCTTTCGGTGCTGATGCTGGCCGGCATCCGTGAGATCGCCATCATCACCACCCCGCAGGATCAGGCCCAGTTCCAGCGCGCGCTCGGTGACGGCAGCCAATGGGGGCTTGCCTTTACCTGGATCGTGCAGCCCAGCCCCGACGGGCTGGCGCAGGCCTATCTGCTGGCCGAGGGTTTCCTGGCCGGGGCGCCGTCGCTGATGGTGCTGGGCGACAACATCTTCTTCGGCCACGGCCTGCCGGAATTGTTGGCCAGCGCCGATGCGCGCGGCGCCGGCGGCACGGTCTTCGGCTACCGTGTCGCCGATCCGGAACGCTATGGCGTGGTCGATTTCGATACCGCGGGCCAGGTGCGCGCGATCATCGAGAAACCGGCCCGGCCGCCTTCGAACTACGCGGTGACCGGGCTTTACTGCCTCGATGGCACGGCGCCGGAACGGGCCGCGCAGGTGCGCCCATCGCCGCGGGGCGAACTGGAAATCGTCTCGCTGCTGGAGATGTATCTGGCCGATGGGGCGTTACGTGTGGAAACCATGGGGCGCGGCTACGCCTGGCTGGATACCGGCACGCATGAAAGCCTGCTCGATGCGGGCAGTTTCGTGCGCACGCTGGAGGTGCGCCAGGGCCTGCAGGTGGGCAGCCCCGACGAGATCGCCTTTCGCGCTGGCTGGATCGACGCGGCGCAACTGGCGGTGCGGGCCGAGCTTTTCGGCAAGACCGCCTATGGCGCCTATCTGCGCGGGTTGAGCGGCGGCTGACGGGCGGCTGACGAGCGCCGCCCGGGCCTTCCAGGCTATCCGGCCGAAGAGCGCGGGAACGGCAAAAAAGGGCTTTCGAAAGCCCTTTTCACGCGCCTTCGAAGGCGCGTTGCCCTGTCCGCAGTCAAAGCGATCGCCCGGGTACATTTTCAGGCCGCGCCGTAATACCCCCGATACCAGTCCACGAAACGCGCCACGCCCTCGCGCAGCTCGGTCTGCGGAGCATAGCCGGTCAGGCGCTTCAGGAGGCCGGCATCGGCCCAGGTGGCGGGCACGTCGCCGGGTTGCATGGCCATGTAATTGCGGATCGCACGCCGGCCCGTCGCGGTCTCGATGGCGTCGATGAAATCCTCCAGCCGCACCTTGTCGGAATTGCCGATATTGACCACCCGGAAGGGCGCCACCGGCGACAGGCTGTCGCCCTCCACTGCCGTTTCCGGCCCGCCCGGCACGGCGTCGATCAGAAGCCGGATGCCACGCACCAGATCGTCGACATAGGTGAAATCCCGCCACATCCGGCCGTGATTGTAGATATCGATGGGGGTGCCTTCCAGGATGCCGCGGGTGAAGCGGAACAGCGCCATGTCCGGCCGCCCCCAGGGGCCATAGACGGTGAAGAAACGGAACATCGTCACCGGCAGGGCGTGGATATGCGCCCAGGCATGGCCCATCGCCTCGTTCGCCTTCTTGGTGGCGGCGTAGAAGGACATCTGCGTATCGGCCTTGT
>SKNG01000494.1 GCA_007120685.1 Paracoccaceae bacterium
CACCTCAACCGGACCGCTGGGCAATTTCGTGCCCGAAGTTCTGGGCCTGGACCTGCCTTTCCTGTTCCGTGACTATGCCCATGCCCGTACCACGCTGGACAGCGAAATCGGGCAGGAACTGCTGGCCAAGATGCGCGATGCCGATCTGGTTGGCCTGGCCTGGTCGGAAAACGGCTTCCGCCACGTGACCAATTCGCAGCGCCCGATTCGGACTCCGGCCGATCTGGGCGGACTCAGGCTGCGGACCATGGAAAACCGCGTCCATATGGCCGCGTTCGAGGGAATGGGGGCTGCCCCCACGCCCATGGCGTGGCCTGAGGTCTTTGGCGCGCTGCAACAGGGCGTCGTTGACGGGCAGGAAAACCCGATCACCGTGATCACCGCAGCGCGGTTCTGGGAAGTGCAGGGCTATGTCAGCCTGACGGGCCATGTCTATTCCCCGGCCATCGTGCTGGCCTCGCCGATCCTGTTCGACGGGCTGAGCGAAGAGGAACAGGGCTGGTTCATGGAGGCCGCCCGTGCCTCGGCCGCCGCAACCCGGGCCGAGGTTGACCGGCTGGAGCGTGAAGGCGTCGAGTTGATGCGCGCCAATGGGATGGAGGTTATCACCGATATCGACCGCGCACCGTTCCAGGAACTGGCGGCAGAGGCCTCCTGGTCGATCTTCACCGACCGTTTCGGCACCGAGCTGCTGGAGCGGATCGTCGCGGTCGAGTAACCCGCGCTGCATGACAGACGGGGCTGGCCGCAGCGCCGGCCCCTTTTTTCGCTCTATCCCTTTTCGGCAAGACCGGAGGCCACAGGCATGATCCTGTTCCTGCGCTTTGAGGCGATTACCAC
The DNA here is from genome assembly GCA_007120685.1 of Paracoccaceae bacterium. Taxonomy (GTDB): domain Bacteria; phylum Pseudomonadota; class Alphaproteobacteria; order Rhodobacterales; family Rhodobacteraceae; genus Pararhodobacter. Next base: position 841 of record SKNG01000494.1, read on the forward strand.
CCGGATCGCGCTCTGGATCGCAATCCTGTGCCTGGTGGCCGCCGCCGGGCTGACCATGTGGCAGGTCACGACCCGTTTCGCCTTTGGCCGCCCGTCGACCTGGTCCGAAGTGATCGCCCGCTCGGCGCTGATCTGGTCGGTCTTCATGGGCGTGGCCGCAGCCTTTCGCGAGGGGACGATGATCGCGCTGGAGATCATCCAGCGCAACCTGCCACACCGGCTCGGACTGGCGCTTTATCAATTTTCCATGGCCCTGACGCTGGTCTTCTTCTCGATCCTGTTCTGGCAGAGCTGGTCAATGACCCTGCGCGTGCAGCGCCAACTCCTTGCACCGCTCGAATTCTCCATCGCCTGGGTTTACGTGGCGCTGCCGGTGGGCTCGGTCTTCATCATCATCGCCGTGCTGGGCTGCATGATCCGCGCGGGCCGGGGCGCGTGGCCGCCAAAGGATGACGAGGCCTCGGCAGCCGAAGGGACTGCCACATGAACGCGGCCCTGGCCCTTTCGCTGGCGATCTTCTTCCTGCTGGGCGTGCCGATTGCGGTGGCCATCGGCCTCGCCTCCGTCATCGGGATCGAGGTACATGGCCGCCTGCCGCTGCTTCTGGTCGCGCAGCGGATGTTCACGGGGCTTGACAGTTTTCCGCTGATGGCGATCCCGCTGTTCATCCTGGCCGGAAACCTGATGTCGGTAGGCGGCATCTCGCAGCGCCTGGTCGATCTGGCCAAGTCCATCGTCGGCGGCGTGCAGGGCGGGCTGGCCGCGACCTGCGTGCTGACCTGCATGATGTTCGCTTCTGTCTCCGGCTCTTCGGTCGCGACGACCTTTGCCATCGGCGCGATCCTGATACCGGCCATGGTGCGGCATAACTACCCCAAACCGATGGCCGCCTCGGTGCAGGCCTCCTCGGCCGAACTCGGCGTGCTGATCCCGCCCTCGATCCCGCTGATCCTTTATGGCGTCTCGACCGATACCTCGATCGGGCGGCTGTTCCTGGCGGGGCTGGGCCCGGGTTTTCTCGTCGCGGGCGCACTGATGGCGCTGGTCCTGATCCTGTGCCGGGTCCGTGGGATCGGCGCGGATGACGGGATGGACCGGCCCCGCCTGCTGCCGGCCTTTCTAAAGGCACTGCCCGCGCTGATGGTGCCAGTGGTGATCCTGGGCGGGATCTATACGGGTGTATTCACACCAACAGAGGCGAGCGCGGTGGCCGTCGCCGTGGCCCTGCTGATCGGCATGGTTGTGTATCGCGAGTTGAAATTCCACCACCTGCCCGAGATCCTGAAGAAAACCGTGCTCGCCACCTCGGCCATCATGCTGATCATCTCGGCTGCCGCACTGTTCTCCTTCCTCGTCACCCGCTCGGGCCTGCCCAATGATATCGCGGCCTTCTTCCGCGAATGGTTCGAAACGCGCTTTGCCTTCCTGCTGGCGGTCAATATCTTGCTGCTGCTGGTCGGCATGTTCATCGAGACCTCGGCCGCGATCCTGGTCCTGGCGCCAATCCTCGCACCCATCGCCATCGCTTACGGCGTCGATCCGGTGCATTTCGGGCTGATCATGGTTCTGAATTTGGCGCTGGGCATGATCACGCCGCCATTGGGGGTGAACCTGTTCGCCGCCTGCTCGGTTGCGAAGATCCCGGTCGAACGGATCATCCCGCAGCTTCTGTGGTTCGTGATCACGGTCTTTGCCTGCCTGATGGTGGTGACCTACGTCCCCGCCGTGACGCTTTGGCCTGTTCAGATGATCATGGGGCCGCACTGAGCCGCCGGTGGCAGAGCGCTATAGCAGCGGATCGCCCATCCGCGATCTGCGACGGACTCAGGTGACCTGGGTCATGGCCCGTTGGGTTCTGATCGTGTGACCGCCCCTCGTCGGCATCGATGTACCAAGATGGGTCCGCGCGTATCCACAAAGGGAAGCGGTCATGCCGGAGATCTTCACGGTGGGCGCGACCTGGCGAAGAATGTGTTTCAGCCGCGTGGAGCTGGCGCGTCGGAGCGGACGGTTTTTCGCCAGAAGCCGAGAAGGGATCAGGTGCTGGCCTGCTTTGGGCAGCTGCGGCAAGGCGTCGTGGCGATGGAAGCCTGCGGTGGTGCCAATTTCCGGGGCCGGAAAATCGGGAGACTTTGCCATGACGTGCGGCCGATCCCGCCCGACTACGTCAAGCCGTTCGTGAAGCGACAGAAGGATTTAGAAGGATGATGCTGAGGAGGGCAGCGGTTGCAGTGCTTGGCAGCACTTTGCAGAGATGGTTGCCGTTCAGGCCCATCCCCTCAGCCATTCAAGACTGCATTCACAGAGAAAGGCGCTCCGATAGGGGCGTGGAAAATTTCTCCTCTTGCGTGCGGCTGTTAGATGAAGCTGGGGGGGCTCGGGGCTGAACGCCCAGTATCAGCACGATCCGACCGCCGCCAATGTCTGTCCAACCGGTTCGGCGGAACGGCTATCTTTCAAAGCGGAGCTCTGTTTTCGGTTGCTTGATGTTGCCGAAAATGCTTCTTGTATTAATGAACGATCATTCATAATACTGGCAACGACATGGTGTGCCGGACGCTGGTTGGTGGCGGCGTGAGGTCAGCAAGAACAGCAGGAAACGGCAATGCGTACACGGCGCCAGGATCTTGAGGTAATCGTGGTGGGAGCAGGGCTTGCAGGCCTGTCGGCTGCGGCGATGCTCAGGCAAAAGGGGGTCTCGGTTCAGGTTCTGGAGGCCCGGGACAGGATCGGCGGGCGGGTCTGGACATCAAGGCTGTGGCACGACATGCCGATGGACCTTGGCGCCACATGGATCCATGGCGTCAGTGGCAACCCTGTATCCGAGCTGGCCGATCAGGTGGGCGCGCGCCGGGCTGGCACCCGCTATGGCAGCGCGCGCTGGTATTCGCAGGACGGAACGCGGCTGTCGGTAAAGCAAGGGCTGGCCGAGGCGGAGGAGGCTCTGGATCGCATCCGGATCGACGTCGACGATGCCGCGTCGGACATGTCGCTGGCGCAGGCGGTTCGCGGCTCCCGGCGTTGGGCGCAGCTGGACACGGGCCGCCGTAAACTGATGAGAAAGTGGATCAATACCTTTGTCGAACATGAATACGCCGCCGACTGGGAGCAGATCTCCGCCTGGCATTTCGATGAGGATGATGATGATCTCCCGGGCGGCGATGTCTTGTTTCCTGATGGCTTCGACCAGGTGCTGGCGCCGCTTGCAGATGGGCTGACGATCCGGTTCAACGCCCGGGTGCGCCGGATCGCACCGCATTCTCAGGGCGCCGCAGTCGACCTGGACGGGGGCGAGACGATGGCGGCGCATCACGTCGTCTGCACCGTGCCGCTGGGCGTTCTGCAGTCCGGCGCGATCGAGTTCGCCGAGGCGCTTTCACGCGGCCGCCAGGCTGCGATTGGCATGCTGCGTGCAGGGCTGCTGAACAAGTGTTGCCTGCGCTTCGACCGGGTCGCCTGGCCCGATGACGCCGATTGGCTTCAATGGCTGGGCCCGCGCGATGGGGTCTGGGGCGAATTCGTGAGCCTTGCGCAATGCGCCGGCATACCGGCGTTGATAGGGTTCAACGCCGGGGCCGAGGCGGCCGAAGTAGAGCGCCTGGACGACCGGGCGACAGTGGCATCGGCGCATGAGGCCCTGAAGGCGATGTTCGGCACCGGCTTTCCCGCCCCGCTGGCCGGGCAGGTTACCCGCTGGGGGCAGGATGCGCATGCGCTGGGCAGCTATTCCTACAACGCCGTGGGCACGCAGCCGAAGACCCGCAAGAAGCTTGCCGGTGCCGATTGGGACGGGGCGTTGATCTTTGCCGGCGAGGCAAGCTCGAATCGGCGATTCGGCTCGGCGCATGGGGCGATCCTGTCAGGGCGCAAGGCCGCGCGCAGGCTTCTGAAACGGTACGCCTAGTCAGCGATCACTGCCCGAAATGCGGGCATTGGTGCCGGTGTCCGATCCTCGGCAACAGGAAGGCGTTGACTCATGAGTTTTATCAAACATAATGAATGGACGTTCATAAAAGATCGCGTGAGAGGAAGATCAAGCGGCCGGCGGTTTGCCGGACTGGGATGCGATCAAGAGCAAACAAACAGCGGAGGTTCGAAATGGACGCGATCAAGCAACTTGCTGCCCGCAAACGCCATGCCCTCAACCGTAGGGCATTTGTCAGGTCGCTCATGGCTGTCGGCCTGGTGCCGGTGATGAGCAGCGCCCTGCCCGGGAAGGCGCGGGCCAGCACGCGGCATGCCACGGTCTTCACCTGGGGCGGTTTCGACGTACCGGAGCTATACCAGGATTATGTAGACGCGCATGGCGAACTGCCGGACTTCGCAATCTTCGGCGCGCCTGAGGATGGGTTGACCCGCCTGCGCTCTGGCTTCGTGACCGATCTGATCCATCCCTGCATGGGCGATATTCCGCGCTGGCGGCAGACCGGGCTGTTCCAGCCCATCGACACCTCGCGCCTGTCGAACTGGCCGGATGTCATCCCCGGTCTGTGGGAAGAGCCGCACAATCTGGAAGACGCCGATGGCGGCGTCTGGCTGGTGCCTTTCGATTGGGGCCAGACCTCGATCACCTATCGCACCGATCTCTATGATCTGGAGGGCGAGGAAAGCTGGGATATCCTGTGGGATGAACGCTATGCCGGCCGGATCGGCATGCTGGCCACCGGCGACGATGTCTGGTGGTGCGCGGCCATCAAGGCCGGCGTGCCCTTCGAGGAAATCCACACCGACGAGGCCTTCGAGGCCATTTCGGCCGTCCTGCGCGAACAGCGCCCGCTGGTGCGCACCTATACCGACGATACCTCGTCCTTGAACCAGGCGCTGGCCTCGGGCGAACTGGTGGCGGCGATGACCTGGAACTCATCGGCGGTGGAGCTGACCTTCGAGGAGGTGCCGGTGCGCTTCGCCCAGCCGAAGGAGGGCGCGCTGACCTGGGTTTGCGGCTTCATGATGCACCGCGACGCGCCCGCCCCGGACCGCGCCTATGACGTGCTGAACGCGCTGATCAGCGTCTCGGCCGGGGAGTTCCTGATGGGCGACTACGGCTATGGCCATGTCAACATCCGTGCCTTCGATGCCTTCGATGACGAAACGCTGGAAGCGCTGACCCTGTCGCGCAACCCGTCCGATATTCTGGACGCCGGGCATCGGTCGATCCCGCAACCACCCGAATGGAGCGCGCGGATGAACACCACCTGGGAACGGATCATGGCCGGGTTCTGATCCCGAAACCCAGTCACGCGGCATATAGCAACGGGTGATGCGCATGGCGGTCACAACGCCGAACGAAACCGCATTGGCGGCGGGGCGCGGGCAATCGGCGCCCCGCTGGCTGCTGGCCCGGCATGAGGGGCTGCGCGGCCTGATCCTGCTGGCGCCAGCGCTGGTGATCCTGGGCATCACCGTCATCGTGCCCTTCGCCATGATGGGCGCGATGAGCTTCTGGACCCAGGTTGGCTTCGACTATGCCGACGACTGGTCGCTGCGGAACTATATCGAGATCGCGTCAGAGCCGATCTATTCCACGCTCTTGCTGCGCTCTCTGGGCATGGCCATGGCGGCCACATTGCTGACCGTGGTTCTGGTCTATCCGATGGCCTATTTCCTCGCCTTCCATGTGCACCGCAACAAGCTGCTCTGGCTGATCATCATCACCCTGCCATTCTGGACCAGCTACCTGCTGCGGGTCTTCGCCTGGCGCGTGGTGCTGGGTTTCGAGGGCGTGATCAATACCGGCCTGATGGAAATCGGCCTGATCGCCGAGCCGCTGAAATTCCTGCTCTACAGCCGGACCGCCGTGGTCATCACGCTTGCCCATGCCTGGGCGGCCTTCGCGCTGCTGCCGATCTATGTCTCGCTGGAAAAGATCGACAGATCGGTGCTGGAGGCTTCGGCCGATCTGGGCGAGGGGCCGGTGATGCGCTTCTTCCGGGTCATCCTGCCCTTGTCGATGCCCGGCGTGATCGCCGGCACCTTCCTGATGTTCATCCCCACGGTGGGCGATTACGTCACCGCCGCGCTGGTCGGCGGGCCTGATGCGCGGATGATCGGCAACCTGATCCAGCTGCAGTTCGGCACGATCAACAACTGGCCAATGGGCGCGGCGCTGGCCATCACCATGATACTCGCCATCACCGTGGTGGGGCTGATGTTCCTGGGGCTGATGCTGGCGCTGAAAAGGTGGGCACGATGATCAGACGGCACCATTTTCACCGCCCCAACCGCGGGCTTCAGGTCTACGCGGTGTTCTTCATGGCGCTGCTCTATGCGCCGATCATGTTCATCCCGCTGTTTTCCTTCAGCGATGGGCTATACATCCGCTTTCCCATCGAAGGCTGGACCCTGCGCTGGTATGACGAGTTGCTCCAGCGCACCGCCGTGCTGCGGGCACTGGAAAACAGCGTGCGGGTGGCGGGTTCGGTGGCGGTGGTATCCACCGTTCTGGGCGTCTTCGCGGCCAAGGCGCTGGTGCGCTACCGCGTCCCCGGCAAGGGGCCGATCCTGGGCTTCATCCTGCTGCCGCTGGTGGTGCCGCCGATCATCTTTGGCGTGGCGCTGCTGTTGATGGTAAGCTGGCTGCAGATTCCACTCTCGCTCTATACCATCGCCGCCGGACACATCATCATCTGCCTGCCCTTCGCCATCGCCACGCTGCTGCCCCGGTTCGAAGGCTATGACGCCGCGATGGAGGAAGCCGCCGCCGATCTGGGCGAAAACGGCTGGTGGGTGTTCTGGCGCGTCACCGTGCCGATCATCCTGCCCGGGATCGTGGCCAGCCTGCTTCTGACCTTCACCGTGTCGTTCGACGAATTCGTCATGGCCTTCTTCCTGGGCGGCACCGATCTGACCCTGCCGCTTTACGTCTGGGGCCAGTTACGCATCCCGCGCGCCTTTCCGGTGGTGCTGGCGCTGGGCACGCTGATCCTGCTGTTTTCCTTCGTGCTGGTATTCCTGGGTCTGAAGATCGGCCGGCGCGGGGCCATCAAGCTGGTGGACAGGGATTGAAACCATGAACAGCGCCGCAACCATGATCAGCATCCGCAATGTCACCAAGCGCTTCGGCGTCTTTGCCGCGGTGCAGGATGCGTGCTTCGATATCCGCGCGGGCGAGTTCTTCTCGCTCCTCGGCGCCTCGGGCTCTGGCAAGACGACGCTGTTGCGCATCCTGGCCGGGTTCGAAGCCGCGACCGAGGGCGAGGTGCATATCGACGGCGCGCCGATGGACGCCGTGCCGCCACATCAGCGCCCGGTCAACATGGTGTTCCAGAACTACGCGATCTTCCCGCATCTGAACGTGCGCGACAATATCGGCTTCGGGCTGCGCAAGCTGAAGCTGGACAAGGCCGAGCGCGCGCGCCGCATCGACGAGATGCTGGAGCTGATCAAGCTGCCGGGCTTCGGCGACCGCGCCTCTGACCAGCTTTCCGGCGGCCAGCGCCAGCGCGTGGCGCTGGCCCGGGCGCTGATCCTTAGGCCAAAGGTGCTGCTGCTGGACGAGCCGCTGGGTGCGCTGGACAAGCAGTTGCGCGAACAGATGCAGACCGAACTGCGCGCGCTTCAGCGCAGCGTCGGCATCACCTTCGTGCTGGTCACCCATGACCAGGAAGAGGCGATGGCGTTGTCGGACCGTATCGCCGTGATGGCCGATGGCCGGGTGCTGCAGATCGACACGCCGGCGGGGCTTTATGAGCGGCCGAAGACCCGGCGCGTGGCCAGCTTCGTCGGCTCCATGAACTTTCTGCCGGGCGATCTGGCCGTGCGGGCCTGCGGCCAGGCGGCGTGGCAGCACGGGAAGGCCGATTTCATCGCCATCCGGCCTGAACGCATCACCCTGCACACGGACCACCCGGCGGACCAGGCCGGCGCCGGGCAGCCGCTGCCCGGGCGTCTGACCGACCGGGTGTATCTGGGCGAGCGGGTACAGTATCAGGTACAGCTGGACGGCTGCGCCCAGCACTTGGCGGTATCCACCCCCAACACCGCCCCCGTGGTCGCCGATCCCGGGACCCCGGTCTGGCTTACCTGGCCGGCCGAGGCGATGATCCCTCTGCAAGACGACTGACAGCAAGGAGAGAAAGACAATGTCAGTGGCCCCTGCCACCTCGGCCGCTCCCGGCCGCCGCACCGCATCGAAGGAGGAACGCGCGCAGCAACTGATCGATGCGGCGATGGACACGATCGCGGTGCATGGCCTCTCTGGCACCACCACGGCGCTGCTGACCGAACGGGCAGGGCTGTCGGCGGGGATCATCAGCCTGCATTTCGGCTCCAAGGACAACCTGCTGGCGGCGACACTGGAACGGCTGATCACCGAACACCGCGCGCAATGGATCGAGGCCGCCAAGAACCCCCGGCTGAACCCGGCGGCGCGGCTTTGGGCGCTGATGGAGGCGCATTTCGCGCCAGAAATCTGCACGCCCACCAAGATTCGCGTCTGGTTCGCCTTTTTCGGCGAGGCCACGCACCGCGCCACCTATCGCCGCCTGTGCGAAGGATTCGACACCGAACGCAGCGATTTCATGGAGGCCTGCTGCGAAAGCATCGTCGAGGAAGGCGGCTATGCGGCGCTTGACGCCGAACGGCTGTCGCAACTGATCGAAAGCACGGCGGACGGGCTGTGGCTGGACATGCTGCTTTACCCGGACGAGGTCGACAGCGCCTATGCCCGCGAACAGATGCGCCTGATGCTGCAGGCCTTCTTCCCGCGCCACTTTGCCAACACGCCTGAAACCCACCCGACCTGACCTGCAGGTGACCCCATGACCACGCCCCGATACCCGCTGACACGGAGACATCTGATGGCCTCGGCCACCGCCGCCGCCGCGCTTGGCGCCACCCCGCTGCGCGCCCTGCCAACCAACCCCGATGTGGTGATCATCGGCGCGGGCTCTGCCGGTATCGCCGCCGCGCGCCGGCTGATGGCCGAGGGGCTGGAGGTGGTGGTAATCGAAGCCGCGGACCAGATCGGCGGCCGCGCCGTCACCGATACCGCCGCGCTGGGCCAGCCCTTCGACCGGGGCGCAAGCTGGCTGCAGGGTCCGGCCGATCTGCCGCATCTGGACCTTGCCCGCGATCTGGGCTTCGGCCTGGTCGATCATTCCCGCCCCCGCGATGTGCTGTTTGTCGGCGACCGCCAGGCCAATCCTACCGAGCGGCGCCAGCGCGACCGGGCCTGGAGCGACTTCTACGCCGCGCTCTCCGGGGCGCGGGGCGATGTCTCGGCGGCCTCTGTCCTGCCGATGGATCAGCCCTTCATGGATGTTGTCGCCACCTGGGTGGGGCCGATGGATTTCGGCGTCGATATCGACCAGCTCTCGCGTCAGGACTGGTATGCCTTTGCCGAATACGATGTGAACAAGCTGGTGCGCGAAGGGGTGGGCACGGTGGTCGCCCGTCTGGGCGCCGACCTGCCGGTGCGGCTGAACACTGCCGCCCGCGCGGTGGACTGGTCAGGCGATGGCGTGCGCGTGGAAACCGATGCCGGCACCATCAGCGCGCGGGCCTGCATCGTCACCGTGTCCACCGGCGTTCTGGCCTCTGGCGCGATCCGCTTCACGCCGGACCTGCCCGACAGCAAACAATCCGCCATCGCCGATCTGCCCATGGGCCAGCTTATCAAGGTGGGCCTGCTGTTTGACGGCGAACGCCTCGGCCTCTCGCCCAACAGTTTCGTCTCGCACAGCCTGGACGGGCCCTTGCCCGCCGATGCCTGCTATTACCTCGCCTTCCCCGCCGGGCATGACTATGTCACCGGCTTCATCGGCGGGCAGGTTGGCCGGGACCTGGAGCGCGAGGGCGAGGCGGCGATGATCGCCTATGCGCTCGATCGCTTCGTGTCGATGCTGGGCAGCGATGCGCGCCGCCATTTCCAGCGCGCCACCGTCGCGGCCTGGGATACCAACCCGCTGACCCTTGGCGCCTATTCCGCCGCCCGCCCGGGTGGTTTCGGCGCCCGCCGCCGGCTGGCCGAGCCTCTGGGCGAGCGCGTCTTCTTCGCGGGCGAGGCGATGGCCACCCCCTACGCTACGCTTGTCGGCGGCGCGCATCTGCATGGCGAGCGCATCGCCGGGCAGGTGGCCGACCTGCTGGAGGCCCCCGGCTGCACCGGCTGCGCCGCCCGCCACCAGCACCGCAACCGCCCGCAGGAGGCCGGTGAATGACCGACACCCCCCGGCGCGACCCCCGCTACGACATCCTGTTCCAGCCGCTGCAGATCGGCCCCGTCCGCGCGCCTAACCGCTTCTATCAGGTGCCCCATTGCACCGGCATGGGCCATCTGCGCCCACAGATGCTGGCCGCCATGCGCGGGGTGAAGGCCGAGGGCGGCTGGGGCGTGGTCTGCACCGAATACTGCTCGATCCACCCCACATCGGACGACCTGACCCATGTCTCGGCCACGCTGTGGAACGACGACGACATCCGCGCCAACCGGCTGATGACCGACGCGGTGCACGAACATGGCGCGCTGGCCGGGGCGGAACTGTGGTACTCGGGCGCCCGCAGCGCCAACCATTTCACCCGCATGGTGCCGATGGACGTGGCCAGCATGCCCAACCTCTCGGGCCATCCCTACCAGACCCGCGCCATGGACCGCGCCGATATCCGCCAATTGCGCCACTGGCACCGCCGCGCCGCGCTGCGCGCCCGCGATGCCGGCTTCGATATCGTCTATGTCTATGCCACCCACGGCTATCTGCTGGCCAATTTCCTGGACCCCCGCGCCAATACCCGCACCGACGAATACGGCGGCAGTCTGGAAAACCGCGTGCGCCTGATCCGCGAGCTGATCGAGGACACCAAGGACGCGGTGGGTAACCGCTGCGCCGTGGCCGTGCGCTTCAAGGCCGACGAGACCGTAGGCGAGGACGGCCAGCCCGAATGGGGCGAACGGCGCGAGATGTTTGCGATGCTGGCCGAGTTGCCGGACCTGTGGGACATCAACATCGCGGACTACACGCTGGAAATGGGCGGCTCGCGCTTCGTCAAGGAAAGCGCGCTGGAGCCCTACATGCATTGGGTGAAGTCGGTCACCTCGAAGCCGGTGGTGACGGTCGGCCGCTTCACTTCGCCCGATACGATGGTCAGCCAGATCAAGCGCGGTATCACCGATCTGATCGGCGCCGCGCGCCCCTCCATCGCCGATCCGTTCCTGCCCGCCAAGATCCGTGAAGGCCGGCCAGAGGACATCCGCGAATGCATCGGCTGCAACATCTGCTACACGGGTGACGCGCTGGGCGTACCGATCCGCTGCACCCAGAACCCGACGATGGGCGAGGAATGGCGCCGGGGCTGGCACCCCGAACGCGCCCCGGCGCGCAAGGGCGACAAGTCGGTGCTGGTGGTCGGCGCCGGGCCCGCCGGGCTGGAAGCGGCGCGCGCTCTCGGCATGCGCGGCTACAAGGTGATGCTGGCCGAGGCCACGCGCACCCTTGGCGGCAGGGTGGCGCGCGAGGCTGCGCTGCCGGGGCTGAGCGAATACATAAGGGTGCGGGATTACCGTGAAGGGCAGATACTCAAGATGCCCAATGTCGAGGTGTTCCGCGAAAGCCGCCTGACCGCGCAGGACTTGCTGGAACTGGCCCCCGACCATGTCGCCATCGCCACCGGCGCCGATTGGCGGCGGGACCGGTTCGACGGCAAGACCTATGTGCCGGTGGTCAGTGGCGGCGCG
>SKNG01000475.1 GCA_007120685.1 Paracoccaceae bacterium
GTCCGACCCCGGCGCGCCGGCGCCGCCGGTTCCGCCGCCGCCGGCGCGGTTCACGCTGTCGTCCACCGAATCGCCCGGACCCACCGGCGCGGTCGGCGGCGCGCTGCCCGCTCCGGTCGCGCTTTGCCCCGAACCGGCGGCAGGGGCGCCCGGCGAATGCTTGGTGATGGTCAGGTTGACGTTGGAGCGCAGCGGGATGCCTTCGACAGAGAAGTAGTCCAGCGTCTCGGTGTAATCCGTGATGATCCCCTCGAAGGCGAATTCGTTCCAGGCGAATTCCACCACCATCGGGCGCTGCTTCCCGTCCTCGCGCGGGACCACGGCGCCGGGGCGCATCATCTCGGCGATATTGGCGGTTATGGTGCGCACGTCCTTGCCTGCCAGCTTCTTGGGACCGGAGGTCGTGTCGAACAGAAGCTGCAGCTGAAGCGTCACCTCGGAGGACGCGACAAGCTGGGCGGGGCGGCCCGCACCGGTGTTGTGATCTGCCTCCTCCATGCTGTTGCGAATGGTAAGCGACAGGCTTTCGGGGTTGAAATGCACCGCCACCGGCGGGCCGACGTGGCTGGCCCCGCTGGCGTCGGTCTTGGGCGTGAGCGTCGCGCGGACGGGCTGGCCGGTCATGCCGCGCCTCCATTCTGGCGCGCCGTCCCGCCGGGCTCTAGCGACAGGTCCTCGTGGACGAAATGCAGCTCCTCCACGCCGACCTCGGAATTCGCCGAGACATAGGAGGCCGCCTTGAACTTGACCGGCAGGGCATTCGCCATGGTCCAGGTCATCACTGCGGTCTTGCCGTCGGTGTCGCGCTGCACCAGCTTGGCGTTCATCCGGATGCCGGAGCCGCCGCGCCCGACAAGATCGAACCATGTCCACAGGTCCGGCGCGCGGGTCAGGCCGCGCTTCAGGATCACCGTGGAGAATTTCACCAGCCCGGCGCGCTGTATCTCGCCGAAGTTGCGCCCGCCCTCGCGGATCGTCTTCGGCTCCATCGTCGCCTCGATGCCGGAGACCTCGCTGAAGCGGCCCGAACAGATCGGCGTGACGTTAGTGCCCGGCAAGCCGTCGTCTTTGACCTGATAGAAGTTCACCTCGAAGTTGAAGACGGGCAGCGGGAAGGGTGGACGGTCGAGGCTCATGCCGGCCCTCCCTGTCCGAAGGCGGCGCCGGGGCTTTCGGTCAGCGGCAGGCGCACGGTGATGCGCGCGACCGGCACCGCGGGGCGGAAGGTGACCTCGGCGATCAGGGCGCCGGTGTCGATGTCCTGCCGGCTCATGGTCGAGGTGTCGCAGCGCACCGTGTAGCTGTCGCCCGGCCCGGTTCCGGCCAGTGCGCCGGCGCGCAGCATCGCGGCAAGCAGCCCTTCCAGCACGTCGCGCACCCGGCCCCACAGCCGGGGGCCGTTCGGCTCGAAGGCGAGCTCCTGGCCGAGATCGCGCGCCTGGCGCAGCAGCATCGCCATGATGCGCGAGACGGGTCCGTCGGCCCAGGCGGGGTCGTCGCTGGTGGTGAGGTCACTTTGCAGATGCAGCCCGTGGCGGTCGGCCAGCAGCCGGCAGCTTGGCGCCGTGGTGCGGGCCGCGCGTCGCTCGATGTCGCGCAGCGGCGCCAGTGGCAGGGTCGCCGCGCTGACGAAGGTGCCGCTGGTCAGCGCCAGCCGCGCGAGATGCCCCGCCAGCACCGCATCAGGGGCCATCAGGCCCTGGGGCGCGGTGGCCGAGGCGGTGCTGCGCACCCAGCCCTCGGCCAGTTGCAGAAAGGCGCTGCGCGGCGGCTCGATCACCGGCAGGCTTGCCGCGGCGCGGGGCAGGGCGGCGACCAGCAGCGTGTCGCGGACATCGGCGCGCAGGATGTCGAGGCCATGCCGCAGCGCCACGGTCCAGAGGGCATGCCCGGTCGCGTCGAGCACCGGCGCAAGCCAGGGCGTGTCGTCGGCGTCATGGGCTTCGGTGGGCGCGGGCAGGCATTCTGCGAATACCGCATCGGGCTGCGGCCCGGGCTCGCGCTGGGCGGCCACTCCGGGCGGCGGCGCGACCAGTTCGGGCAGGTCTGGAAACAGCACGAATGTGACCTCGGGCAGTCCGTGCAGATGCGCAGGCCCGTGACGCGTCTCGGGCGCGGCGGCGGGAGAGGGAAGCGCGCCACTCAGAGCGTTGATGACCGACAGCATGTCCGGGACTGCGGGCGGCGGCGCCGCCACGAACAGCCGTTGCAGCGCTGCCATCCGCTCGGCGCGCGGACAGTCATAGGGGGGTGCCGCGCCCATCCCCACGACCACCGCCTTGCGCCCGCCCATGGCGAAGAACTGCCGCACCGCCAGCGTCATCGGCGACGGTAGGGGCCTGGTGCGGGCGCGCCGCGTCTCGGGGAAGCCCAGTGTCGGACACGGCAGCACCGCCAGCGTCCCCGCCCCCCGCGCGGCCGGCAGTGCAAGGCGCAGGAAGGCGCCGCCCGGCCCGGACTGCAGCGAGACATCCAGCCCCAGCCCTGCCGCCACGATGCGGTCCGCCGCTTCCTGCGGTGTCAGGGGCAGGGGCCGCAGATCGACCTCCCGGATCACCCCGTCAATGACGATGGCCAGCGTGTCGGGCACGCCCGAGCCCGGCAGCGCCGCGGCCAGCGGCCCGCCGTCGATCGTCGCCCGCCGTTCCAGCCGGGCATCGGTGTCGAAGATCGCTTCGAAACCCGCGACCGAGGTTACCGGCACAGGCCGGTTGACCAGCCCGCCGGGCATCGCCAGCGAGGCCCGGCTTTGCCCGAAGGCCTGCGCGAGATCGTCGAGCAGCGCCTCTGGCAGCACCGCATCCCCTCGCGGCGCGATATGGCCGATGAAGCAGGCCACGTCCATTCGCGCCGGGTCGGGCGGCGGCGGCGGGGCGTAGGTCTCGAAGCGGATGGCGTCATGGCGCATCGGCGCGGCTCCCCGGGCAGCCCTGCGATCAGTCCGGCGTGGCGAGCTGTTTGAACTCCATCACGTCATAGGCGATCTGCCATTCCTCCATGGCGACCTCGGTGCCACCCGCCGCCGCCAGCGTCGGGCCGGTGTATTTTGTCGGGAAGGCGCCAGAGAGCTTCCACTGCTGCACGTCCTCGTTGCTCTCGGACTGCATCACGACGCGCATCACGCGTTTGGCGGCGGGGCCCTGCGTCCACACCTCGTTCATCCACTCCCAGAAGCTCTTGCTGTCGACAATGCCGCGCTTGAGCGTGACGTTCTCGAACTTGTGGACGCCCGGGATCTTGGTGACATGGTTCTGCTTGTCGTTGCCGCCGCGGTATTCCGCGACGGTGACCTCGGCATTGAGGCCCGACACGTCGGAAAAGCTGCCGACGATCCGGCCGGATTCATCGATCACCGAGAAGCGGAAATTGCCGTAGGGCGCTGTGCGAGCCATTTACTTGATCCTTCCCGTTAGCCGCGCGCGTCGGCGGTCGTCTGGCCGATCTTGAAGACAAGAAACTCGGCGGGCTTGATGATTGCGATGCCGACCTCGCAGATGAGGCGGCCGTTATCGAGGTCGTCCTGCGTGATGACCGAGCGGTCGCAGCGCACGAAGAACGCCGCCTCCGGCGTGCTGCCCAGCAGGGCGCCGTTGCGCCACTGGTTGAACAGGAACGACGCCACGGCCTCGCGCACGTCCGACCACAGCGCGGGGCCGTTCGGCTCGAACACGGCCCACTGCATCGAGTTGTAGATCGAGTGCTTGACGAAGTTCAGGAAGCGCCGGTCGGAGACATAGACGATTTCCCGGTTCGACGTTGCCAGGCGGCCGCCATAGACGCGGTTGCCCCGTCCGTCGAGCCGGCGCAGCACGTTGATGCCGATGGGGTTCAGCACCTCCTGATGGCGCTGGTTGTAGTCGCGCTCGAAGCCCACGGCCTCGCGGATGATCTCGTTGGCAGGGGTCTTGTGCACGCCGCGCTGGCTGTCGTTGCGGGCGTAGATGCCGCAGATGTGGCCCGAGGGCGGCACCACCAGTTCGCGCGGCTGGGCATCGTTGCCGGGCCGGTAGCGCGGGTTGGCGATGCGGATCGGCGGGGCGTAGAAGACGGCATAGGTGTTGTCGAAGCTGCCGCGGGTCCGCCGCAGGTTGGCCATGTCCTGTCCCAGCGGCGGGTCGCAGACCGCGATGCGGAAGTTCGACGATTCCGCGTGGCCGATCAGCGCGTTGCGAACCGGGTCGCCAAGCGCGCCATAGACCGAGGAACCGGGTGCGGCGACGATGGCGATGTCGTCGACAAGGTTCAGCCGATCCAGTGCTCCGGTCATGGTCTGCAGCGCGGGAACGGTGCCGTCGTCGCCGCCGGCAAGGGCGAAGCTGCGCGAGAGGATGTCGTCTTCGTCGGCCCGCCCCCCCGCGAACAGCGCGGCATGGACCTCGGCTGCGTTCAGCCCGTCCTCGAACAGCACCAGCGGGTCGCCCAGCGGCTGGTCGAGCGGGTCGGTCGCCTGCACCATGCGGTGTCCGAAATAGCGCGGATGCGCCTGGGTGAAACCGAGCCCTTCATAGGAGGCCGCGACCCCGTCGACGCTGTCCCAGGCCAGGCTTAGGGTGACGATGTGGTCGTCATCGGCAAGCTGCGCCGCGGCATCGACGGTGCCGGCACCGGGCGACCAGACGCCGCCGGACTGGTCACCGTATTCCCGCCAGCCGTCAGCGGCCACGGTCTCGCGCACGAAGACCCGCCGCGGCACGCCGTCGGTGCCCGTCACTGCCGCGCCCAGCGCCCCCGCGTCGAAGCCCAGCGCGGTCAGCGTGGCCAGGTTGCCGGCGGCGGACAGGTCCAGCGAGGCGGCATTGCCGGTGGCATTGGTCGAGAGCCGCAGGAAGCCGGTGCCGGGCACCGTGTCCGCCGTCACCGCGATCGGCGGGGACGCCGCGGCGAAAAGCCCGTTGACGTCGGCGGCGGTCACCGCGCTCAGCCTTGGCAGGCCGGTGCCGGTGGCGACCGTCTGCGGCGCGGTGAAGCCCAGCAGGTCAAGCTGGTTCACGGCCACCGTCACCGCCGAGCCGGAGGCGGCGGAACGGATCGAGAGCGTGTTGCCGTTCAGCACGCAGGAGCCGTTGACAAGCGCCGCGGTGATCTCGTCGCGGATTGCGGTGCGCGCGCGGTCCACGCCCTCGGCGATGGGCACGGCCTGGATCAGCCCGTCGATGGTGACCGTCAGCACGGTTCCCGCGGGCACGGTGATCGTCGTGCCCACTGTTCCCGCGGCCTCGGCCTCGGCGGGCGTGCCGTTGAAGGTGATCTGCTGCGCCGCGCCGCCATCGACGGCAAGGCTGAGGGTCATGCCGTCGGTCAGCGACCCGGGCGCCGATCCCGCCACCGCCTGCGCCGGCATCGCCGCCACGCCGCGCGACCGGGCGAGCGAGCCGATCGGGGCCTGGCCCAGCGCCGTCGCGGTTGCGGGCGACGCGATCTCTGACAGGCTGACGGTGCCGTTGGCGCCGGAGCCGGGGAAGCGCGAGCGGAGAATCAGATGGCGCGCATCGGTGGTGTCCGCGCCGACCAGTGCCGCCTGTGCACGCCCGTCGCCGCCTGCGGCGAGGAAGGCGCGGGCGATGTAGAGCCGCCGGCCGCCCTCGTTGAAATAGCCGCGCACGGCGAGCGCGAGGTAGTTTGTCGCCGGCGCCCCCGCCAGCCCGCCGATGGACAGGTCGGCAATGCCGCCATAAAGGCGCTCGAACTCGCCGAAGCTTGTCACTAGCCGGGGCGGCCCGTCGGTCGGGCCGTTGCGCGTGATGCCGACGAAGCCTGTCGTGCTGGTCCCGACGCCCTGAATGGACGACGGGCGAAAGCTCGTCTCGATGGGGTAGACCCCGGGCGCCAGCAATTCGACCATGCCTGTCTCTCCGTGTCTGCGGCGCACGCGGCGCGATTGGGTGGCGGTTGGTTCAGTTCATGTTCAGGGTGATGGGCGCGCGGTCGGTGCGGCCGGGGGTAATGGGTAACGGCGTGAGGGTGGCGCTGCGCAATGCCGCCCCCCCGGCGCCCAGCACGTCAGGGTCCACCGGCCAGGCGCCGCCCGGCAGGGCCGTTGCGCGCACCGTGACCGCCGTCTGCGCCGTGACGATCTCGATGTCGTCGTCTTCGTCGTCGTCCGGGTCGTTCTCGATCTCGCGAAAGGCGGGCAGGCCCGGCACGGGCACCAGCGCCTCGCCGCGGGCATGGGTGATGCCCCAACCGAGGCGGTCTCCGCCGCCTTCCGGCAGCACCTCCACCAGCGCGCCGCGGACCGGATCGCCGCCGGTATCGGTGACGATGGCCAGCACCACCGCCCAGCCCGGCGAAGGGGACCGCGCGGCAGAGGGCGCCAGCGGCACGGCCACGGGCTGCATCAGGTCGTGGATGCCGCCGGCGGGATTCCATGGCCGGGGCAGGGCGATCGCCAGGCGGCGCGGCAGCCAGGCGCCGCGCGGGTCCTCGACCGTCAGCGCGAAGGTCAGGCTTTCGGCGGGCGGGGCGGCTGGCGGGTCGTCGAAGGCGGTCAGGTGGTCGCCCAGCCCATCGGCTGCCATGATGGCATAATGGCCCGAGCGGTTGCGCCGCAGCGTCAGGCCCGTGCCCTCGATGCGCAGCGGCGCGAGGATCGGCGTGCCGGTAACCGCATCGACCGGCCGGACGGCACCCAGGATCCGCCGGTCTACCTGCTCAGCCATCGGCCCGCTCCCGTATCTCCTCGACATCGAAGCGTTGCGCGACCACCGGGCCGGCGCTGGGCGCGAGCAGGCTGTCCACCCGCACCACGCGGGCGATATAAGAGACCGACAGGCGGTAGGACGGCGCCAGCGCGTCCCAGATCCGCATCATGTCCTCGATGCTCAACTCGCTGGGCGTGATCTGCACCGTCTCCTCGGCCCGCCAGAGCCGCCCGGGGATCAGCCGCCCTGCGCCGAAGGTCGCCGCCATGTGCAATTCGCGCATGGCCCAGCTCATCAGCGTGTGCTCGTCAGAGACGGTGCCGCACCACGCCGTCATCAGGTAGTGGAGTTCCAGCCCCAGCGGCCGGGTCTGCACCTCGCCGGGATGACGCGGGTCGGGGCTGGTGCGCAGGTGCTTGTCGATGCCGATGCGATAGAGGTACAGCGTCACCTGATTGCCGTTTGGCGAGAAGGCGTTGGCGAGCTGCGCGCTGGAAAGCTGCTCGAAGCTGCAGTCGGGCAGCACGCGCTGCTCTTCGGGCAGAACGGCCTCGACCTGCTGCTGCAACTGATGCGCCTGCCCAAGATGCGTCGCGATGCTGTCGCCAACCGAATGGACGGCTCCTAGCGCTGCCATACCGACCCCGCCGATCAAATGTCGTGGGCAGAAGCGTGGCTCGACGCTGTCACCACCGCGTCACCGTCCTGTCACCGCTGGCGCGGAACGGTGACGGAAAGTGACTCCGGGCGGTCTTCGTGCTAAAGTTGTGCGAAAAAGTAACGAAACAGAAAAAAGCAACGAAACAGAAAAAAGTAACGGAACGGCAAATTGTGCTCGGGCGACGGCATTCTTGGCCGGAAGCCGAAGGGGCGGATCGACCAGCCTTGGGGGAGGGGTGCGGCGATGACCCGATATCGGTTGCGTTTGATGGGCGCGCCAGTGCTTTGGCAGGAGGATGTCGACGGGTCCTTTTCGCCGGTGGGTCTGTCCCGAACCAGCCTTGCGATGCTGTCTCTGGTCGCACTGGAACGTTCTGCCCTGTCGCGCGGCGTGATCGCCGAGACACTGTGGCCCGATACCGAGCCGGAGAAGTCCTCCTCTCGCCTCAGTTCGGCGCTTTGTCGGCTTCAGTCTGCGGTGGGCGAGGGCAAACCGCCGCTGCTTCAGGCAAGGAACGGCACCATCGGCATGCGCGGCGATATCGACGTAGCGGTCGATATACGGGAGCTGTCGGCCTGCAGGGCGGCGCTCGAGGGGCGCGCGTTCACGGAGTGGGAGCGCGCAGAGGTCGCCGCGCTCGAATCGGCGATCAACCGCCGCGAGGGGGAATTCCTCGACGGGCTGGAGGGCGACTGGGTGGACGACGCCCGTAGACGCTGCGCCGACATCTACGAGGCAGGGCTGGAGGCGCTGATTCGCTTCCACCGGCACCGCGGCCGGCTCGACCAGTCGATCGAGGCTGCCCGCAGGCTGGTCCGCCTCGACCCCTACCGCGAGGACGTGCAGGCGGTGCTGGTCGAACTCTACGGTGCTGCGGGCAATCGTCGTCGTGCCATCGCCCAGTATGCCGGCTGCCGCGACCTGCTGGCTGCCGAGCTTGGCGTTGCCCCCGGGGCGGCGCTGACGGCCAGCCTCGGACGCGCGCTAGCCGCAGGACCGGCGCACGAAGACGGCGACCTTGTCGTGTTGCTGCGCCGGCTCGACCGTGGCGTCGAGGCACTGGCGCGGCAGGTCGCCGAGATGCAGGCCGCGCTCCTTCGCCAGTCGCAGGGCGGCCCGACACCGGGGGAAGGGCCAAAGGACGCGGACCAATTGGGGCGGGACAACCTCGGCCAGATGGCCGGGCATCCGCTCGCCTGACGCCTGCCGCGGGGGACTTCAGAAGTTGATCCCGAGCCCGAGGCCTGCACCCTGAACGTTGTTTCCGAAGACCATGCGGCCGGCGCGGCGAGTGCGGGTAACGATGATGTCGTCCGCCACGGTATCGAGCCCAACGCCCGCGCCGCCCTGCGTGAGGGGGTCGGAACCGAGCGCGCCCGCCTTCGGGCTGGGGAAATGGGAGTGCGCGCCTTCCGGCACCCGTCGTACCGGCCGGGCCGCGAGCACCACCCAGTCGGCCAGCGCAGCCGGGACCAGAGCGCTGCCGCCTGGCCCCCTCTGCCCCACTCTCGCAAGTCCATCGAAAGCGCTCTGCCCCCTGCCCAACCCTCCATATTTTGGCAAGAAACAGTGAGTCTATAAAATGAGCGCTTTGTGAATCCCCGATCGATCCAGCCTGAAGGCATCCCGTTCTAGCGAAGCCAAGAAACGACCCTGCCCCGGGAAAGGAAAACCTGGGGCATCAGGCGTTTAGCGCGACAAAGCCGACGGGATTTTTTCAGCGGCGGTCATACCGTTTCCGGTTGATCGCTTCGGCAAGCGCGGGGGGCGGGGTGACGCGCCTTCGAAGGCGCGTGCGAACGGGCTTTCGAAAGCCCGTTCTTCGCCATTGCGCATGCGACCCGAGCCAATCAACCGGATCTCGTATCAGATGTTGTCAGACTGGGGCATGCCCAGGATGTGATAGCCGGAATCGACCATGATGATGTCGCCCGTGGTGCAGGCGCCGTGATCCGAGCACAGGAAGACCGCAGCGCCGCCCACGGCCTCCAGCGTGGCGTTGTGGCGCAGGGGCGCGTTGGCCTCGGTATGGCGGTAGGTCTTGCGCGCGCCGCCGATGGCCGCCCCCGCCAGCGTCTTCATCGGCCCGGGCGAGATGGCGTTGACGCGGATACCCTGCGGGCCGAGGTCATTGGCGAGATAGCGCACCGATGCCTCCAGCGCCGCCTTGGCCACGCCCATGACGTTGTAGAAGGGCGTCACGCGGTTGGAGCCGCCATAGGTCAGCGTGACCAGTGACCCGCCACCCTGCATCAGCTCGGCCGCGCGGCGGGAAACGTCGATGAAGCTGTAGCAGGAAATATCCAGCGAGTGTTTGAAATTGCCCCGCGTGGTGTTGACGAAGCGCCCGGTCAGTTCGGCCTTGTCGGAATAGGCGATGGCGTGGATCAGGAAGTCCATCCGCCCCCAGCGGGCGGCCAGTGCGGCGAAACCAGCGTCCAGGCTGGCATCGTCGCTGACATCGACATCAAGCAGGATGTCCGAGCCGACCGAGGCTGCCAGCGGGGCCACGCGCTTGCCGAAAGCCTCGCCCTGGTGGGTGAAGGCCAGTTCCGCCCCTTCGGCATGCAGCGCCTTGGCGATGCCCCAGGCGATGGAGCGCTCATTCGCCACGCCCATCACCAGCCCGCGGCGGCCCTTCATCAGTTCGGGCATGGCGGCTTACCCCCGATAGGCGCTCATCACGAGCGTGGCGTTGGTGCCGCCGAAGCCGAAGCTGTTGGACAGCACGCTGTCGAAATCCACCCCCTCGCGACATTCGGTGACGATTTCCCCAGGCTTCAGGCCCGGGTCAAGGTCCCGCACATTGATCGAGGGCGCGATGAAACCGCCCTGCATCATCAGCAGCGAATAGATCGCCTCATGCACGCCCGTCGCGCCCAGCGAATGCCCGGTCAGAGACTTGGTCGAGGCCACGGGCGGCACCGCGCCGTCCCCAAATACCCGGCGCAGCCCTTCCACCTCGGTCACATCGCCTGCCGAGGTGGAGGTGCCATGCGCGTTGACATAGCTGATCTGGCGCCCCTCGGGCAGCGTGGACAGCGCCAGCCGCATCGCCCGTTCACCCCCCTCGCCCGAGGGCGCGACCATGTCATACCCGTCCGAGGTGGCGCCATAGCCGGTCAGTTCGGCGTATATCTTCGCCCCCCGGGCGCGGGCGTGTTCCAGTTCCTCCATCACCAGAACCCCCGCGCCCCCGGCGATGACGAACCCGTCGCGGCTGGCGTCATAGGGGCGCGAGGCGGTTTCCGGCGCGTCGTTGTATTTGGAACTCATGGCGCCCATCGCGTCGAAGAGGCAGGAAAGTGTCCAGTCCACCTCTTCCCCGCCGCCGGCGAAGACGATGTCCTGCTTGCCCAGCTGGATCAGTTCCGCCGCGTTGCCGATGCAATGCGCCGAGGTCGCGCAGGCCGAGGTGATGGAATAGTTCACCCCCTTGATGCGGAAGGGCGTGGCCAGGCAGGCCGAATTGGTGGACGACATGCAGCGCGTGACCATGAACGGCCCCATCCGCTTTGGCGCGCCCTTTTCCTTGACGATCTTATGGGCCTGAAAGAAGTTCGAGGTGGAGGGTCCGCCAGAGCCCATGACCAACCCCGAACGCGGGTTCGAGACATCGCTTTCATCCAGCCCGGCGTCGGCGATGGCCTGCCGCATGGCGATGAAGTTATAGGCCGCCCCCGGCCCCATGAAGCGCAGGTCACGCTTGTCCAGATGGTCTTCCAGGGTGATCTGCGGCTTGCCATGCACCTGGCTGCGAAACCCGTTTTCGGCGTATTCGGGCGCGAAGCTGATGCCGGACCGGCCGGCGTGCAGGCTGTCGGTGACTGCCTGCGCGGTGTTGCCGATGGGCGAGATCACCCCAAGCCCGGTGATGACGACGCGACGCATGCTGCCTCCGTGGTTTTTCCCCGCGCATGTCTAGGGCAGGGGCGGCGTGGGGGCAAGCGGGTTGGTGGCGGGCGAGGACCAGGGGGCGCGGTCATCCGCATTCACGCGGCCCGCTCGGACCCCTTGTGTTCGCATGTCGCTCGGCACATGGGTCCACTTTCGGCCGACAGGTGCTAGCGCGGAGGGCCGGGGGGCGGGGGTGCGTCATCACCCGGCGTTCCGGCACGTCTGTGGCGCCCGCGCCAGACAAACAGCCCAAGCCCCATGCCCAGCAGATAGACCAGCGTCAGGATCATCACCGGCGCGACGACGAACAGCATTGGAACCCAGCCGCCGGTGGCCTGGCCATCACTGACCTCGGTGCGGGACGGCAGGAGCAGGGTCTCGGGTGAAAACAGCAGCAGAAAGCCCAGCAACAGCCCGCCCGACACCAGCAGGAACAGCACGGCCAGCGTAACGCCCAGCCAGCGGAAACGCCCGCCCAGCAGGCCCAGCAGGAAAGAGCCAACCGCCACGGCGATGAGAAATTCCAGCATGGCCGCTAAGTCCCGGTGCAGGGGGTGCAGGGCGGGGCGACCCGCAGTCCGGGCCAGCGTTCGCGCCAGTGTTTCTGTTCCATGCGGCTGCGAAAGGCGGCCAGTTTTGCGGGGCTGGCAGAGGCCGGGCGCAGGATCAGTCCGAACAGATCATCGGTGCCGAAAGGGGCGATCAGCGTGCAATGCGCGCCGTCGCGGCGCGCAGCGACAGCCGTGGCGGTTTCCGGCCAGTGGCGCATGGCATCGGCGACCGAGCTGTAGGGGCGGTCGCCGTTGCGCCTGTGCATGCGGGCCTGGTTGCGGACCGACCAGCGGTAGCCGGCGGCCTGCGCGGCAAGGGCGGCTTCCAGCCGGCGCTCGCGCTGCGGGTCCCGGCAGGCCGCATCGAAATAGAGCACATCGATATCGGCCGCGCGGCAGTCGCTGGTGCGCCCGTGCAGGTGGTCCCAGACCATGTTGCGGATGAAGCCGGCGCCGATACACCCCTCAGGCAGGTTCAGCGCGGCGACCAGTTCCAGCGCGTGCCAGCGCGCGGCATCGGCCTTCAGAACGGCAAGGATGCCGGGCCGATCAGGCGCCATCACGGGCGCCGCGTGCCTGGCCGCGCGCGCGGCGCCGGTGGAGGGTGAAAACGGTTTTCTGCCTTAACAGGCTGCTGAATTAGTCGGAGTGCCGGAACGGTTTCCCTTCATCTGGGCGCGGGCGGCTGTTCGTCAGGGGTGTTGGCGCGGGCGATACGTGCGCCGGATGCCGATTTTCGCCTCA
>SKNG01000099.1 GCA_007120685.1 Paracoccaceae bacterium
CGCGCCGTGGTGGCATAGACCCGCTCGCAATCGGCAATCGCCGCCGCCGTGTCGGCAAAGAGCCCCGCCCGTTCCAGCACGCCCCCCGCGCCCGAGGCCATGGCGGTGGCCTTCGGGTTCGGCCAGCCATCGCGCGGCGCCACCAGCCGCATCCGCGTCAGCCCGAAATTGCGCATCGCCCGCGCCGCGGCGCCGATATTCTCGGCCATCTGCGGCCGCACCAGCACCATCACCGGCGCCCGCTCGTCACCATCCAGATCCAAATCCAACCCCAAACCTGCCCGCAGCCCCTTTGCCGCGCCCCCGCAAGCGGCGCAAGCCCTGCCCCCTCTTTGCTCTTCAAATATCCCGGGGGGTGAATTGGCCGCAGGCCAAGAGGGGGGCAGCGCCCCCCTGAGCCCCGCGCAGCGGCCCGGCCCAAGGCGCGTCGCGGCCCGTCAGGGCCGCAACGCAACGCGGGAGCCCGCCTTCAGCCGCGCATCCGGACGCCCTCGGGGTCGAAGGGTGGCACCAGCGCCAGCCGCGCCGGGCAACGCGCCCCCATGATCTCCACGGCGAAAAGCCCCTCCTCGCCCCGCCCGGCCAGCGCCGCCGGCACATAGCCCTGCGCCATCGACAGGCCAACGCCATGCGCATAGCCGCCCGAGGTCACCCAGCCCACCACCCGCCAGTCGCCAACGCGCGCGGGCTCCGGCGCGGGCAGCGCCCGGCCCTGCGCATCGAACCGCGGCGCGCCCACCCCTTCCGGCGCGGCGATAGTGCCGTGATCGGTATCGCCCACCCGTGCCCAGATTGGCTCATCCGCCATCACATCCGCCGTGCCCGCGTCGATCATCAGCGACACCCGGCGCAGGCGCGGGCCTTCGTCACGCTCCCTCACCGCCGCCGCGCGGCCGATAAAATCGGGCTTCTGGAACTTGATGAACCGGTCCATCGAGGCCTCCAGCGGCCCGTAAATGGGGCGCAACTCGGCAAACCAGCTGGGAAAGTTCTTTTCCAGCCGCATCGACAAGAGCGCCCGCATGCCGAAATCGACGATGCCATGCACGGCACCCGCGTCCTTGATCCCCGCATAGACCCGCCGCTGGCCGGCGGGCTTCATCCAGATCTCGTAGCCCAGATCGCCGGCATAGGTGATCCGGTTGACCATGCAGGGCACGCCGGCCACATCCATCCGCCGGAAATCCATGAAGCGGAAGGCCGCGTTCGACACATCCTCATCGACCAGCGCCGCCAGCACATCGCGCGATTTCGGCCCCACCACCGATAGCCCCACCAGATCCATATGCAGGCAGTCGACCCTTACCGACCCGTCGCCCGG
The DNA here is from genome assembly GCA_007120685.1 of Paracoccaceae bacterium. Classification (GTDB taxonomy): domain Bacteria; phylum Pseudomonadota; class Alphaproteobacteria; order Rhodobacterales; family Rhodobacteraceae; genus Pararhodobacter. Next base: position 1,322 of record SKNG01000099.1, read on the forward strand.
CAAGTGCTGCGTAAACCAGCGCATGTGGTATTTCGACGCCGCCAATGAGCCGAAGACCATGAACTCGCCCTCGCCGGCCTTGGCGATGGTGAAATCCCCGATCAGCTTGCCGCGCGCGTTCAGCATCGGCGTCAGCACGATGCGGCCGGTCTTCGGCATGGTGTTGGTCATCAGCCGGTCCAGCCAGGCCTCGGCCCCCGCACCCGTCACGCGATACTTGGCGAAATTGGCGATCTCGGTCACGCCGACCCGCTCCCGCGTCGCGCGCACCTCGGCGCCCACATGGGCGAAATCGTTCGAGCGGTGGAAGGACAGCACGTCATGCGCCTGATCGGCCGAGGGCGCGAACCAGAGCGGCGTCTCCAGCCCCCAGGTGTCGCCCATCACCGCGTGTTGCGCGCGCATCAGGTCGTAAAGCGGCGTGGTTTCCACCGGCCGGGCGGCGGGCAGTTCCTCATTCGGGAAGCGGATGGAGAACCGCCGCGCATAATTCTCGCGCACCTTGGCGTTGGTGTAGCGCGGGCGCGCCCAGTCGCCGAAGCGCGCCACATCCATGCCGAAGACATCGGCCCCCGGGTCGCCCTCGGTCATCCAGTTGGCCAGCACCAGCCCCACGCCGCCGCCCTGGCTGAACCCGGCCATCACCGCACAGGCCGACCAGTAGTTGGTTAGCCCCGGCACCGGCCCCACCAGCGGGTTGCCATCCGGCGCAAAGGTGAAGGGGCCGTTGATAACCTGCTTGATGCCCGCGCGCTCCAGCGCCGGGAAATGCCGGAAACCGACCTCCAGCGAGGGGGCGATCCGGTCCAGATCCGGCGCCAGCAGTTCATGGCCGAAATCCCAGGGCGTGCTATGCGGCGACCAGGGGCGGCAGTCCCGCTCATAGGTGCCCAGCAGGATGCCATCACGCTCCTGCCGCGTGTAGATCTCGCCCTTGAAGTCGATCACGCCGATCAACTCGCGCCCCGTTTCGCGGTTGAACGCGGCGACCTCCGCCATCGGCTCGGTCAGCAGATACATATGCTCCATGGCCAGCACCGGCAGTTCCAGCCCGGCCATGCGCCCCACCTCCCGCGCCCACAGACCGCCCGCATTGACCACATGCTCGGCCTCGATGGCGCCTTCCTCGGTGTGCAGCGTCCAGATGCCATCCGGCGCCTGGGTCAGGTCGCGCACCGGGTTGCGCAGGATGATCTGCGCCCCCAGCACGCGGGCGGCCTTGGCATAGGCATGGGTGGTGCCGGAAGGGTCCAGATGCCCCTCTACCGGGTCCCACAGCGCGCCGACGAAATGCTGCGGGTCCATCAGCGGGAACATCGCCTGCGCCTCGCTCGGCGTGATCAGTTCCGTCTGCATGCCCAAAGCGCGGCCGCGGGCATGGGTCATGCGCAGGAAATCCATCCGTTCGGCGCTGTCGGCCAGCATCACCCCGCCGGTCAGATGCAGCCCGCAGGACTGGCCGGAAAGCTCTTCCAACTCCTTGTAAAGCCCCACGGTATAGGCCTGCAGCTTGGCCACGTTCGGATCGCCGTTGAGCGTGTGAAAGCCCCCCGCCGCATGCCAGCTGGAGCCAGAGGTCAGTTCCGAGCGCTCCACCAGCGCCACATCCGTCCAGCCGGCGCGCGCCAGATGGTAGAGCACCGAGCACCCCACCACGCCGCCGCCGATCACCACGGCCCTCAATCGTTTCGTCATGCCGTTCCCTCCTGCGGCGGATGGCAGCCCATGTCGATCAACGCCGCCCGCAGACATGCGACCGTTTCGGGCGCGGTTGCGGCAGAGGTGACAAAAGGCAGACCCGGTCGCGCCGCTGTCCAGCCGATCACGGCCAGATCGCCGGCGCAAGGCTCGTGTTTCAGGGCCAGCGCCCAGGTGCGGCAATCCACGGCGGCGATATCGGCCCTGCCGTTTGCAACGGCACGGACGCTCGCCCGGTGGCCGCCGGTTTCCAGCACCGAGGCCGCCAGATGCGCCGGATCCTCCCCCAGATCCCGTGCCAGACACAGCCAGCCGGATAGCGAATGGCGTGCGTTCACCGCCAGGCGCCGGCCGCGCAGCGGCCTGTCGGGCAAGGCGCAGCCTTGCCCGACCAGGGGCGGCGGGGGCGGGGGA